>NZ_DASWPB010000183.1:0-9218 GCF_036404185.1 Lacisediminihabitans sp.
CGTCTGCATGTCCCGGATGCGCAGCGCGTTGAGCGGCGGCGCCCCGTACAGTTCGTAGGCCCAGATCGGATGCATGACCTGCAGCAGGTGGTGGAAGGTGAACTCCACCATGGGCTGGTGACGGTCGAAGCGGTTGCCCGACTGCTCGACGGTGCGGATGATGCCAGAAAGGCTCTGCCTGGCCCAGGTGAGGTAGCGGTGCACGTAGAGGTCGAACTCCGCCGCGGAGAAGGTGGGCGGCCCGCCGGAGAGATGGTCGTGGATGGCGGTGCCGAAGCCCGCCGCGAACTGCCTCGGCGTCTCCAGCAGTGCCTCCCGCCGGGTGTCGTAACGGGGCACGGTGCGGGTCTCACGGGGGTAGGCGGCGGCGAACTCGGAGTAGTCCATGGCCTCATTCCCGCAAGGCCCGGGCAGACCTTTTGTGCCTGAGGTATTAAAGCATGTTAACCGAGCGAGCGCTTGATCCCCATCGCCACCAGGTCGAATGCCTCCCCCGCATACCGGGAGAGCGGCGCGCGACCGATCCCGTCCAGCGCCCAGACCTCCCACGCGGCCGTGATGGCGCCGGAGATGGCGTTCGCCGCCGCGAGCACGGCGAGGCTCCGGCGGTCGAGCCTGGCCTGCCTGGACAGGAAGGCGGCGATCACCTCCGCCCGCCGGGACAGCCGCAGCAGACCGGATGCCCGGATCTCCTCCCCGATCCCCATGAGCTCCCCCTGGGTGAGGGCGAGCGGCACCCGGTCGACGCCGAACTCCCCCGTCACCCGCAGCACGGCGGCACACAGGGCGGGCAGCGCCGTCTCTCCGGGAGGAACGGTCTCGAGCTCCTCGGCCAGGCGGTCGATTCCGGCGTCGACCTCGACCCAGAGCAGGTCGCTCTTCGCTCCGAAGTAGTTGAAAAACGTGTTGCGGCTGACCCCGGCGCGCTGGGCGATCTGATCGATGGTGGTCGCCTGGTAGGTGTTCTCGAGGAAGAGCTCGGCAGCCGCGTCCTCGAGCACCGACCGAGAGGAGGTGCGCGGCCGGCCGGCCGAATTGTGCGGTGCAGGAATCATTTCGCCTCCCCGGAGTTGCAATAATGGACTGAGTCCAATAATAGTCGCCCACCGCACCACCCGGGCAGAGAGAGCTCCCCCATGAACCGTGTCCTCGTTTCCCTGGTGGCCGTCGCCTCCGCCGCCGTCCTCCTCGCCGGATGCTCTGCACCGGCATCCACGAGCTCCGCACCCGTGCGCGGTGGCACGCTGGTCTACGCGACCGGCGACGCCGAGCCCACCTGCCTCGACCCCCACGTCGGCGGTAACTACCCGCAGGCCCTCGTCGCGACCCAGTACCTCGAGTCGCTCGTCTCGAAGAACAAGGCAGGGGCGATCATCCCCTGGCTCGCCACCAAGTGGTCGCAGTCGGCCGACGGCCTGAGCCTGACCTTCACCCTCCGCGACGACGTGACGTTCACCGACGGCACCCCGCTGACCGCCGAGGCGGTCGCCGCGAACATCGCGCACATCCAGGATCCGTCGACCGGGTCGTCGACCGGCTACCTCGCCCTGCAGAAGGTCACCTCCGTGCAGGCGATCGGCGAGCACGTCGCCCGCCTGCACCTGAGTTCCCCCGATACCACGCTGCTCGACTCCCTCTCCCAGCCCTGGCTCGCGATCGAGTCGCCCACGGCGCTGAACCGCAGCCAGGAGGTCAACTGCGCCTCCCCCGTCGGCACCGGCCCGTTCATCGTGAAGAAGTGGGACCGCCAGCAGTCGATCACTCTCGTCCGCAACGACGACTACAACTCGCCGCCCGCCGACGCCGCCCACAAGGGCCCCGCGTACCTCAAGACCATCCAGTGGCGCTTCCTGCCCGACTCCGCCTCCCGCTACGCCGCCCTGCAGTCCGGGACCGTCGATGTCATCGACAACGTGCAGCCGGACACCATCGTCGCCGCGGAGAAGAACCACGACCTCGTCGCCCTCGACGCCCCGCGACCCGGTGCATCCAACCGCCTCGAGCTGAACTCGAGCATCGCCCCCTTCGACGACAAGCGGGTGCGCGAGGCCTTCATCCGCGCGGCCGACGTCAACGACGCCATCAGGAGCCTGTTCTTCGGTACGGCGAAGCGCTCCTACTCGGCACTCTCCAGCGTCGAGAAGCTCGGCTACTCGGAGCCGAAGCTGTTCGGCTACGACCAGAAGGCCGCGGCGAAGCTGCTCGATCAGGCCGGGTGGACGCAGAAGGATGCCGAGGGCTACCGCACCAAGGACGGCAAGCGTCTGGAGCTCGAGTTCCCGGTCAGCACCAACCAGTCCGTCCCGGCGGAGCAGTCCCTCTTCGAGCAGCTGCAGGCCACCGCCAAGAAGGCCGGATTCGAGGTCAACCTCCGGCCCCTCGACCTGGCCAGCTGGTACACCGCACTGGCGAACAACCAGTACAACCTCGTCAGCGCGCCGTACACCAAGGTGGGGCCGGATGTCCTGCGCATCCTCTTCGACTCCGACGGCACGATCCCCGCGCCCAGCGGTTACTTCGCCAACCACTCCCAGGTGAAGGACCCGCAACTGGATGCCCTGCTCGTCAAGGCGTCCCAGGTCTCCGACCCGACCGAGCGGGCCTCGCTCTACACTCAGGCGCAGAAGATCATCCTCGAGGGCTACTACATCCTGCCGCTCTACGACCAGCAGAACCACTACCTTCTGCGGTCGGAGGTCAAGGGCCTGCGGGCCATGCCGACCGTGTCGACGCCGGCGCTCTACGACGCGTGGCTGGCCCACTGACGGCGGCGCCCGCGGCCACCCCGACCGCGCGGCGGCCGTGGCTGGCCTGGACGCTGCTGCGTCTCGGCGGCGTGATCTTCGTGCTCTGGGCGGTCTCCACGGTCACCTTCTTCGCCATCCGGCTCATCCCGGGCGACCCGGCCGAGGCCATCGTCGGCGGCCCGGGGTCGCAGGCGAGCGCCGCCGCGCTCCAGGCCGCGCGGGTGGAGTACGGGCTCGACCAGCCGCTCTTCGTGCAGTACCTGCGCTACCTGGGGCACCTGGCGACGGGCGATCTCGGGCGGTCCTACGCGCTGCACGAGTCGGTCTTCGCGGCGATCGGCGAGAACATCGGCGGCACGCTGCTGCTCGCCGCCTGCTCGCTGCTGGCCGCCGGGCTCATCGCCATCGCCCTGGCCGCCTGGTCCGTGCGTGCCGGCCGGGTGGCATCCGCGGTCGGCTCCGTGCTCGAGATCGTGGCCGCCGCCGTGCCCCACTTCTGGCTGGCCATCTGCCTCATCCTGCTGTTCAGCACCGGGCTCGGCTGGCTGCCGCCCGTGAGCGTTCCCGGGCCGGCCGGGCTCGTGCTGCCGGTTCTGACGCTGGCGATCCCGCTCTCCGGGTTCCTCGGCCAGGTCATGCGGGAGTCGCTGCTCGACGCGATGGCCTCGCCGTTCGTGCTCTCGGCCCGGACGCGGGGCGAGGGCGCGACCGGCCTGTTCTGGCGGCACGCGCTCCGGCATGCCGCCATCCCGGCGATCGGCCTGGCCGGATGGGCCTTCGGCTCCCTGATCAGCGGCGCCGTCGTCGTGGAGACGATCTTCGCCAGGGCGGGCATCGGCCGCAGCCTGCTCTCCGCCGTGCAGCAGCGGGACGTGCCGCTCGTGGTCGGCGTCGTCATCGTCGTGGCGGCCTGCTACATGTTCGTCACGACGCTCACCGACCTGGCCGACCGGATCGTCGACCCGCGCCTGCGGAGCGTCCGATGAGACGCTGGACCACGATCGCCGCCATCCTCGTGCTGGTCTTCCTCGTCCTGGCCGCGGTGGCGCCCGGGCTCCTCGCCCCCGGGGACCCGCTCGCCATCCACCCGCGGCAGAGCTTCCTGGCGCCCTCCCTCGGCCACCTCTTCGGCACGGACGAATCCGGGCGGGACATCTACACCCGCATCGTGCACGGCGCGGGTGCCTCCCTGCTCATCGGGCTGTCGGCGACGGCGATCGGCGTCGGGCTCGCGATCGTCTTCGGGCTGCTCGCCGGGCTGGGGCCGCGCTGGCTCGACTTCGGCACCACCCGGTTCCTCGAGGTACTGTTCGCCTTCCCCGGTCTGCTGTTCGCCCTCCTGTTCATCGTCGTCTACGGCCCGGGCGTCGTCACCTCGACGATCGCCGTCGGACTCGCCACCGCACCGGGCTACGCCCGCATCATCCGCAGCCAGGTGCTCGTCGTGCGCGGCTCGCCCTACCTGGAGGCGGCGACCGTGCTCGGCCGCGGCCCGGTGGCCCGAGTGGCCAGGCACCTGCTGCCGAACGTCGCCGGCTCGCTCTTCGTGCTGGTGACCCTCGGCATCGGCCAGTCCATCGTCTGGGCGTCGTCGCTCAGCTACCTCGGCCTCGGCGCGGTCCCGCCCGCCGCGGAGTGGGGCGCGATGCTCTCCGCCGGCCGCACCTACATCACCTCGTTCTGGTGGATGACCTTCTTCCCCGGCCTCTTCATCGTGCTGAGCGCCGTCACCACCACCGTGCTCGGGCGCGCCCTGCAGCAGAGGGTGAGGTCGTCGTGAGCCCGCTGCTGGAGGTCCGGGACCTCTCCGTCGGTTTCGCGGGCCCGCGGGTGGTCTCCGGGATCTCCTTCGAGATGGAGCCGGGCGAGTGCCTCGCCATCGTCGGCGAGTCCGGCTCGGGCAAGAGCGTGACCGCGCGCTCCCTGCTGGGACTGGCCGGAGAGGGGGCACGGGTCGAGGCATCCGCGCTGCGCTTCGACGGCACGGATCTGCTGCACGCCTCCCCGCGGCGGCTGCGCTCCCTGCGCGGCCGGGACATCGGCTTCGTCTCGCAGGGCGCCCTCGTCGCGCTCGACCCGCTGCGACCGGTCGGCCGGGAGATCGCCGACCCGCTGCGCCTGCATGGCACCCTCTCCGTCGCCGAGCGGCGGCGGCGCGTGGTCGAGCTGCTGACCGAGGTCGGGGTGCCAGAACCGGAGCTGCGCGCCTCGCAGCGGCCGGGCGAGCTCTCCGGCGGGCTGCGCCAGCGCGCGGTCATCGCCTCGGCGATCGCGATGCGGCCGCGCCTGCTCGTCGCCGACGAGCCGACGACGGCGCTCGACACGACCGTGCAGGCCGGCATCCTCGACCTGCTCGAGCGGCTGCGCGCGGACGGCGCCGCCATACTGCTCATCAGCCACGACCTGGCCGTGGTGAGCCGGCTCGCCTCCCGCCTGCTCGTCATGGAGCGCGGCCGGGTGGTGGAGAGTGGATCGACGGCGACGGTGCTCCGCTCGCCGGAGCATCCGTACACCCGCCGGCTGGTCGCCGCGGTCCCGACCGGGCATCCGCGCTGGAGCCGGCTGACGGACGCTCCGGTCGAGCCCCTCGTGCCGGCCCGGCGCGAGAGTGTGCTCACCGCCTCCGGCCTGGTCCGCCGGTTCGGCAGCCGGGTGGCCGTCGACGACGTGAGCTTCCGCCTCGAGCGGGGCAGGACCCTCGGCATCGTCGGCGAGTCCGGCTCCGGCAAGACCACGGTCGCTCGCCTGGCCCTCGCCCTCGACCGGCCGGACGCCGGAGAGGTCACCCTGCTCGGTCTGCCGTGGTCGTCGACGGGCGAGGGCGAGAGGAGGGCCCGCCGCCCGCGCATCGGCGCCATCTACCAGGATGCGCTCGGCTCCCTCGACCCACGCTGGACGGTCGGGCAGATCCTCGCCGACGCCCTGAGCCGCGGTCGCTCCCGCCGCGCCGGACCGGATGCCGTCGCGCTGCTCGCCCAGGTCGGCCTCGGCCCCGAGCTGCTCCGCCGGCGGCCGCGGCTGCTCTCCGGCGGCCAGCAGCAGCGGGTCGCCATCGCTCGCGCCATCGCGCCCCGGCCGGACGTGATCATCTGCGACGAGCCGGTGTCGAGCCTCGACGTCTCCGTGCAGGCCCAGGTGCTCGACCTGCTCGACGACCTGCAGCGCTCCCACGGGCTGAGCTACCTCTTCATCTCGCACGACCTCGGCGTCGTGCGGCACATGAGCGACGACATGATCGTCATGCGCGCCGGGCGCGTCGTCGAGAGCGGAGGCGCCGAGACCATCTTCTCGGCGCCCCGGCACGAGTACACGCGCGCGCTCATCGCGTCGGCGCCGCGGATCGGACGGGAGCCCCGGGCGCGTCCAGGCGATCCGAGTTAGGATCTACCGGCATCCGCCACCGTTCACGCGACCAGGGGAGCAGATGAGCGACGAACCGCCCACGGAACGCTTCGACCAGCCGCCACGCGGCGGAGCGCCGGACCCGGATGCGACGCAGGCCTATCCGCGTCAGCCGGACGACCCGGCGCGCGTCCGCCCGCCGCAGCCCACCGAGGCCACCCGGGCCTACTCCTCGGTGCCGCGCTCATCCGTGCCGCCGGACGCGGCCGGGGAGACCGACGCGACCGAGATCTTCGCACCACTGGCGGCCGAGCCGCCGCGGCAGCCGCCCTCCGGCCCGCGGCGGTCCGACCCGCAGCCGCCCGAGCGCCGTTCGCACGCGCTGCTGATCACGCTGATCTGCATCGGGGCCGCCCTGCTCGTCGCCATCGTCGTCCTGCTGGTGATGCTGCTGGTCCGCGACGCCGGGTCGGACACCGTTGCGACGCCCAGCACGAGCATCAGTCCCAGCGCCACGCCCAGCACCACCCCGAGCACGCCGCCATCCCCGTCGACCAGCCCCACGCCGAGCACGACGCCGACCACGCCGCCGGCCCCGACGGACCCGCAGATCACCTCGTTCACCGTCAGCACCTCCGTCGTCACCTGCACGCCGGGCAGCACCCAGCAGCCGCCGCTCACCTTCAGCTGGACGAGCACCGGGGCCACCGCCGCGTACTTCGGGGTGGACACGCCCGACGCCTCCACCGCGCCGTACTTCCAAGCACTGCCGCCGAACGGTGACACCTCGGACTTCCCGAGCGGCAACAACCCGTTCGGGTACGCCTGCCCGGCGGGCACCCACAACTACACGCTGACCGTGGTGGGCAACGGCGAGAAGTCCAGCCAGATCATCACCGTCGTGAACAACGCCGCCCAGTGACCGGAGCCGCCGCGCGGCGCTCCGGTACCATGGAAGGCACATCCCCCACACTCAGGCACCTCTTCACCGACTCGGTGCCGCACATATCGAACCGGAGACCCTCCATGCCCGCAGCCATCCCCGACAAGCCCGCGCTCGAGGGACTCGAAGAGAAGTGGGGCGGCGCGTGGAACGCGCGGGGCACCTACCGGTTCGATCGGGAGCACGCCACCCGCGAGCGCATGTTCAGCGTCGACACCCCGCCGCCCACCGCGTCCGGCTCGCTGCACATCGGCCACGTCTTCAGCTACACCCACATGGACGTGATCACCCGCTATCAGCGGATGCGCGGCAAGAGCATCTTCTACCCCATGGGCTGGGACGACAACGGGCTGCCCACCGAGCGCCGCGTGCAGAACTACTACGGCGTGCGCTGCGACCCCTCGCTGCCCTATGATCCCGACTTCACTCCCCCGCTCAATGGCGGCGAGGGATCCAGCACGAAGGCCGCCGATCAGCTGCCGATCTCGCGCCGCAACTTCATCGAGCTCTGCGACGCCCTCACCGTCGAGGACGAGAAGCAGTTCGAGGACCTGTGGCGCAAGCTCGGCCTCAGCGTCGACTGGTCGCTGACCTACCGCACCATCGGCCAGGAGTCGCAGCTCGCCGCGCAACGCGCGTTCCTGCGCAACCTCGCCCGCGGCGAGGCCTACCAGGCGGACGCCCCGACGCTCTGGGATGTGACCTTCCGCACCGCCGTGGCGCAGGCCGAGCTCGAGGACCGCGAGCAGCCGGCCGCCTACCACCGGCTCGCCTTCCATCACGCGACGGGCGACATCGCCATCGAGACCACCCGCCCCGAGCTGCTGCCCGCGTGCGTCGCCCTGGTCGCGCATCCGGACGACGAGCGCTACCAGCGGTACTTCGGCACCACGGTGCGCACCCCGCTGTTCGATGTGGAGGTGCCCGTGCTCGCCCATCACCTCGCCCAGAGGGACAAGGGGTCGGGCATCGCCATGATCTGCACCTTCGGCGACGTGACCGACGTGACCTGGTGGCGCGAGCTCGACCTGCCCAACCGCACCATCATCGGCCGCGACGGCCGCATCGTGCAGGATGCGCCCGAGGCGTTGACCGCCCCGGCCGCGCTCGCCGCCTACGCCGAGCTGGCGGGCAAGACCGTGTTCAGCGCGAAGTCCCGCATCGTCGAGCTGCTGCGGGAGAGCGGTGAGCTGATCGGCGACCCGAAGCCGATCCAGCACCAGGTGAAGTTCTTCGAGAAGGGCGACCGGCCGCTCGAGATCGTCTCCACCCGCCAGTGGTACATCAGCAATGGCGCCCGCGACGCCGCGTTGCGCGACACCCTGCTCGAGCGCGGCAGGCAGGTCAACTTCGCCCCGGACTTCATGCGCGTGCGCTACGAGAACTGGGTGGGCGGGCTCACCGGCGACTGGCTGGTCTCCCGCCAGCGCTTCTTCGGCGTGCCCATCCCGGTCTGGTACGAGCTGGACGCGGACGGCGAGCGCGGCGCCGTGATCGTGCCGAGCGAGGACGCCCTGCCCGTCGACCCCTCGTCGGACGCTGCCCCCGGCTACGACGAGAGCCGGCGCGGCGCCCCCGGCGGCTTCGTCGGCGAGGTGGACATCATGGACACCTGGGCGACCTCCTCCCTCACCCCGCAGATCGCCGGCGGCTGGGAGCGGGACCCCGAGCTCTTCGACCTGGTCTTCCCGTACTCCCTGCGCAGCCAGGGGCAGGACATCATCCGCACCTGGCTCTTCTCCACCGTGCTGCGCGCCCAGCTGGAGCACGGGACCATCCCCTGGGCGAATGCCGGCATCTCCGGCTTCATCGTGGATCCCGACCGCAAGAAGATGTCGAAGTCCAAGGGCAACGTGGTGACACCCGCCGCCATGCTCGAGCAGCACGGCTCGGATGCGGTGCGCTACTGGGCCGCGTCGAGCCGGCTCGGCACGGATGCCGCCTTCGACCCGCAGAACCCCAACCAGATGAAGATCGGGCGCAAGCTCGCCATCAAGGTGCTCAATGCGGCGAAGTTCGTGTACTCCTTCGAGCTGCCGAGCGGCGACTTCTCGGTCACCCGTCCCCTCGACCTCGACCTGCTCGCCTCCCTCGCCGAGGTGGTGCGCGTCGCGACGGAGGCCTTCGACGCGTTCGACCACGCCCGCGCCCTGGAGACCGCCGAGCAGTTCTTCTGGACGTTCTGC
>NZ_DASWPB010000184.1:0-2652 GCF_036404185.1 Lacisediminihabitans sp.
CCGTAGCCGGCGTGACCGGCGAGGTCGGAGCGTTTCACGGTCTCTCTCGACTTCCCGCAGGGGACCGGGGTCGAGTCCAGGAGCCGGATCGACTCGGCCCACGACGGGGTATCGCGAGCGAGTTCGGTGATCACTGCGGAGAGGAGTCCACTGGCTTGGCGGACGCGTTTACCACATCCGGATTGTTGCGGGAGGGCGGGAAACATGTCGAGAAAGTGGGTGCGGGCGTAGCGGAGCCATTTGCGTTCCGAGGCGATCCCGAGCAGATGCTGGGCGACGATCAGGCAGAGCAGCTCAACATCGTTCAGCTGTGGTTTGCGACCGGCATGATGCTCGCGTGAAAAACCGAGCGCGGGCATCACCCGGTCGTCGAGATGGACGTAAAGTGTGGTCAGGAGGGTGTTTAGATCTGTTTTCACACGCAGGGTTTAACACCCTCCGTCTCCGATTAACAGCCTCCACACGGCGAAGCCCCGATTAGGACTCACTCATCTAGAGGCGCCTGGGAGCGCGGAATGGCGCCGTGGTATCCGCTGTTGTTGATGTCGGTGGCCAGTCCACCGTCCCCCAGCAGAAAGTAGGCTCGTCCCATGCAAACATTCGTTCTCGCAGGTGGCTGTTTCTGGTGTCTCGACGCGGTGTACCGCACGCTGCGCGGTGTCAGTGACGTCGTCTCCGGTTACACCGGCGGCACCACGAAGAACCCCGACTATGAGGCGGTCTGCACCGGGATGACCGGTCACGCAGAGGCCGTCGCCGTGACCTTCGACCCTGAGGTGATCCCCGCGGAGGTCATCCTCGACGTGTTCTTCTCGCTGCACGACCCTCGCCAGCTGAACCGCCAGGGAAACGACATCGGCACCCAGTACCGCTCGGCGATGTTCTATGCCGACGAGGCGCAGAAGGAGCAGTTCGAGAAGGCCCGGGACCGCGCATCCGGGTACTGGGACGGCGGGATCGTCACGACCATCGACCCGCTCGGTCCGTGGTACCCCGCGGAGGAGTATCACCAGGACTTCTTCGCAAAGAATCCCGGGCAGGGCTACTGCATGGCCGTCGCCGTGCCTAAGGTGAATAAGATCCGCAAGGGGTTTGCGGAGTACGTCCTGGCCTCCTGAACGGGGAGGCACCCGGCCGGTGCTCGATCGGCCGGGCGAGGAGAGGAGCTCGACGATGAGCGACAAGACACTGACCGATGAGGCATCAACCGATGAGACGCGGGCCGGCGAGACATCGACGGATGCGCCGGGCGGGCGGGCGCTGACCGGACGGACCTGGGTGGCGATCGGGCCGGCGGGGGCCGTCGGCTCGATCCACGGCGTGGAGGGCGGCTACACCGTCAAGCTGCTCGACGACGTCGGCTACCGCGGTCACTACCCGACCCTGGACGTGGCGAAACGGGCGCTTCACGCGAGCCTGCTGCCGGGGAGCGATCTGCCGGAGTTCCGGGAGCACTAGCCGGTCTGCGGTCGCCGTTCGGCCGACCTGCTGCGGTGCCCGCCGTCGCGGCGGGGGAAAGCCCTCGCGGAGGGAAAAGGCCCTCGCGGAGGGAGACGCGCCTGCCTCCGCGAGCTGTCTTCCCCGCCGCGGATGGCCGTATCTCCCGCCGCGAAGCAAGCTCGGTCCCGGCACAGTGTCTTCCCGGTCACCGTGTGTTCCGTGTTCCCCGGGAGCTGTGTCTTCCCCGCGAGCGCCGTCTCCTGCGGACCGGGATGCTCTCCTCCTCAACGCGATGACCCGATTTCGATTCCTCCCCATCGAGCGACACCGCCGTTTGCCGTCCGCGCCCACCGCGGCACACTGTCCTGCATGACTGACACCATCACACTCACCGGCCTCGTGGCCACGCAGCCGAGGCACCTCGTCACCAGCGAGGGTCTGCCCATCACCAGCTTCAGGCTGGCCTCCCCCCAGCGTCGGTTCGACCGGTCCCAGGATCGCTGGATCGACGCAGACACCAACTGGTACACCGTCACCGGCTTCCGGCAACTGGCGATCAACATCGCCGGCTCGCTGTCCAAGGGCGACCGCGTCGTGGTGACCGGCCGGCTCAGGATGCGCGACTGGACGGCGGGGGACAAGGCGGGGACGAACATCGAGGTCGACGCGGATTCTATCGGCCACGATCTCAGCTGGGGCACCGCGATCTTCACCCGCAGCATCTCGACCGCGAGCGCGGCCGCCCAGGCGGGCGAGGCGACGCACGACGGGGAGCGGCAGCCCGGCGAGGCCGAGGCATCTCTGTCAGCGACCGATCGTGCCGAGCCCGGCGGACTTGCCGAGGTCGGCGCGTCGGCCGAGCCAGGTGGATTCGCCGACGCGGCGGCGGCGGCGGACGAGGTGAGTGCGCCGTTCTAGGCCGAGCGGGATGGCGTCCATTCCCGGCGCAGTTGGCTGAGGATGACCTCGTCGTGGTACTCGCCATCGTGGAAGACGGCGTCGCGGCGGATTCCTTCTTCTCGATACCCGGCCCTGTGATAGACCCGTCGTGCCCGAGAGTTGAAGGCCCATACCCGGATCTCGATGCGATTCAGACCCATCTCGAGAAAGCCGTATCGCGTGAGGGTCCGCACGACATCGGTGCCGTAGCCCTTGCCGTGATGGTCAGGGCCGATCATGAGAGCCAGCGTCGCCGCGCGTACCGGGAGCTGC
>NZ_DASWPB010000185.1:0-3235 GCF_036404185.1 Lacisediminihabitans sp.
CAGCACCCGCAGCTCGTCGCTCTTCTCCGCACGGTCCAGTATGAGGCGGAGGGCCGCGTGCATCTCGGGGTCGAAGAGGTTCAGGGGCGGGTTGTCGATGACGACCGTCCACCGCCTCGGGGAGTGTTCGACGAGACGGAGCGGGGACGAAGAGGGGCTCATGGATTGAGGCTATGACACTGACTTGCAAAACACAAGTCAGGTGGGTAGGGTTCCTGACATGACAACCGCCGAGCAGTTCCGCGTCGCAGAGATCTCGCCCTCCTATTGGAAAGTGACGTTCGAAAACGGCCCCATCAACCTCATGGACGTCGACACCGTCGAACAGCTGAGCACTCTGATCGGGCGAATCGAGACGAATCCCGACCTCACCGTCGTCGTCTTCGACAGTGCTAACCCCGAATTCTTCATCGCCCACTGGGATCTCCTGGCGGACCGCGCCCGGATCGGCGCCATGCAGCCGGGCCCCACCGGCCTGCACCCGTACCTGGATAACTTCGTCCGGCTCAGCCGGCTGCCGGTGTTGACCATCTCCTCCATCAAGGGGCGGGTGCGCGGCGCGGGGAGTGAGTTCGTGCTTGCCACCGACGTCCGCTTCGCGGGGGAGAACGCGGTCCTTGGCCAGTTCGAGGTCGGCCTCGGCTCGGTCCCCGGCGGCGGCCCGATGGCGCGCCTGCCGCGACTGGTCGGCCGCGGACGGGCGCTGGAGATCCTGCTCGGCGCCGACGACTTTCCCGCGGCCCTGGCTGCCGAGTACGGCTACGTCAACCGCGTCCTGCCCGAGGCCGAGCTCGACGAGTTCGTCGACGCCTTCGCGCAGCGAGTGGCGCGGTTCGACAGGGTCGCCGTCGTGCGGACCAAGGAGCTCGTGAACGTCGCCTCGCTGCCACAGGACCAGGAATTCGCCCCGGGCCTGACGGCGTTCTTCCAGACGTCCGGACGTCCCGAGAACGCCGCGCACGTGGGTGACCTGTTCGAGCGCGGACTCCAGACCCCCAGCGGGGTGGAACTGGACCTCGGCCGAGAGATCGTGCCGAGCCGAGTGTGAATCGAGCGCAGACATGACGAGCAAAGCCAGTGCGCCCGAACCACCGGTCTGCGCGATCGAGCGCAGCCTCGGCGTCATCGGAGAACGGTGGATGTTCCTCATCCTGCGCCAGGCCCATGCCGGAACCGAGCGCTTCGCCGACTTCGAGGCGGCTCTGGGGGTCGCGCCGAACATCCTGGCGGCACGGCTGGACACCCTCGTGCGCGCCGGCGTGATGGAGAAGCGCGAGTATCGGGAACCCGGGCAGCGGGCTCGCCCGTCGTATCACCTCACGCAGGCGGGGATCGATCTACGGCTCGTCCTGGGTGCGATCCAGCAGTGGGGTGACCAGTACCTCCCCCTCATCGGCGGCCCCGTGATCGCACGGCAGAACGCCACTACCGGGAAGCCCGTCAGGGTCGGCTTCATCGATGAGCACGATCGACCGGTGGACCTCTCCGACGTGTCCATCTCGGCACCGATCGCAGACCAGAAGCCGTGATCCCCGCCCGGTAATCACCTGGCCCCGCCCGGTAATCACCTGGCCCCGCTCGGTTTGGAGTACCGGGTTAGGGCTGTCCTGGTCCTGTCTCACTTGGGGAGAAGGTCTTGGGCTGAGGGGCGGCAGGGTCGACGGTCAGTTCAGTTCAGTTCAGTTCAGTTCGGTCGAGGAGGGGAGATTGGTTCTTTGATGAGGTAGTCGCCGAGGGAGGCCTCCATGAGATCGAACATGGCCGGGGTGCTCGTTGCGAGTTCGCCGAAGACCGCTTGATGTGATTCGCCGGTCAGGACGCGTCTGCTGGTTTCGGTGAAGAGGGCGCGATGCACGGAGGCGAGCTGGGTAGCGATGACGCGTTGCCGGAGGGTGTCCTGGCCCGTTTCCGCGGCGATGGCGTCTCCGAGGGCTTGCTCGCGCAGCTCGGCGATCTCGCGGATGCGGGCGGTGAGCACGCGACTGTCGTGAACGAGTTGGGCGAAGTTCGCGCTGGGTGGCCCGAGCGTGACGTCGTGTGCGGTGATGCGAGCGATGCAGTCGAGGCGGATCGCTGTCAGTGCACTCTCGCCGGGCGCGCGTATGGCGACGGCGTGGGCGAGGCTGAGGATCGTGGGTTCGGCCTGGTCGAAGACCAGATCCTCTTTGCGGGGGAAGTAGTTCGTCACGGTCATCTTCGCCACACCGGCCGCCTCGGCGATCTGCGGGATCGTGACCTCGTCGAAGCCGTGTACTGCGAACAGTTTCATGGCTGCCGTCGAAAGAGCCTCGCGCGTGCGCTGCTTGTGCTGTTCGCGGAGCCCGAGGGTCATGAGCCCCACTATATCTAGAAGGTGGGCGAAACCTATATTTAGGTCTAACCTAAAAATGTGCCGTCTGGGTGCACATGGAGGAAGGACGTAGAGATGAAGGCTGCCGTGGTTTACGAGTTGGGGAAGCCGCCGGCTTTCCGCGATTTTAAGGAGCCGCAGCCGGTGGAGGGTGAGGTCCGCGTCGCGGTGACCGCGTCGGCGTTGACGAACTTCACGAGGCTGCGTGCGGCGGGCGAGCACTACAGCTCCGCGGCGGAGCCGCCCTTCGTTCCGGGGATCGATGGGATCGGACGGCTCGAGGATGGGAGCAGGGTCTACTTCCTCTTCCCGAGAGCGCCGTTCGGCGGCATGGCGGAAGTCACAGTCGTTCCCGCTTTCCGGTGTATCCCCGTTCCGGACGGGGTCGATGACGCGACTTTGGCGGCTCTCGCGGATCCGGGGATGTCGTCCTGGGCAGCCTTGGAGGTGCGGGCCAAGCTGGCGGCGGGGGAGACGGTCCTGATCAATGGTGCCACCGGCACGGCGGGCGGCCTCGCGGTCCAGATCGCGAAGTATCTCGGCGCCGGGAAGGTGATCGCCACCGGCCGCGACCGCGCCACGCTCGACCGTCTCGTGAGCCACGGTGCGGACGAGGTCATCGAGTTGGCGGGAAGCGAAGCGTTGAACACGGCGTTGCGTGAGGTCTTCGACCGTGGGGTCGACATCGTCCTCGACTACCTCTGGGGTCCCAGCGCGGAGGCGATCCTCACCGCCGCCTCGAATACCGGGCGTGGGGACCGGGTGCTGCGCTTCATCCAGATCGGAACCACCAGCGCCCCGACCATCAGCCTTCCCGGGGCACTGCTGCACTCCTCCGCGATCGAGATCACCGGAAGCGGCACCGGCAGCGTCGATCCGAAGACG
>NZ_DASWPB010000186.1:0-1562 GCF_036404185.1 Lacisediminihabitans sp.
CGACGGCCGATGTACGCCTCGATCACCGCGGGGTCGTGGCGCACGTCCTCCGGGCGTCCCTCGGCGATGATCCGGCCGCCGTCCATCACGATGATCCGGTCCGAGACGGTCATCACCAGATCCAGCTTGTGCTCGACCAGAAGGATGGCCTGCCCCTCCGCTTTGAGCTCGAGCAGCTGCTCGAGCACCTCGGCGGTCTCAGACTGGTTCATCCCCGCGGTCGGCTCGTCGAGGACCAGCAGCTTGGGGCTCAGGGCCAGCGCCCTGGCGATCTCGGTTCGGCGCCGGTTGGCGTAGCTGAGGGAGTATGCCGGGTCGTCGCGACGAGGTCCGAGGCGCGCCTCGAACCGGTGGATCTCGGTGTCGACGACGGCGGCGATCTCTCTGCCCTCCCGGCGCGAGGCCGGCGTGCCGATGATCGCGATGAACAGCTCCCCGAGCAGGGGGATCCAGCGCAGCAGGAAGAGATTGGAGAGCCTGTGGAACGGCCGGCTCGCGCGCAGGGTCGAGTGCAGACCCACCTCGATGTTGTCCGCCACCGACAGGGTCGCGAACACCCGGCCGTTCTGGAACGTCCGGGCGATGCCGTGCTCGGCGATGCGCGCGCTGTCCGCACGGTCGATCCGAGTGCCGTCGAGGACGATGGACCCCCCGTGGGGCCGGATGATCCCGGTCACGAGGTTGAGGGTGGTGGTCTTGCCCGAGCCGTTGGGGCCGATGATCGACACCACCTCACCGGGTGCGACCGTGAACGAGATGGCGTCCACGGCCTTGAGCCCCTCGAAGTGGCGCTCCAGGTTCTCGACCGCCAGCAGCACGTCGCTCACGAGTTCTTCACCAGGATTCCTCCGGGACGGAACCTCACGACGAGGATCAGCACCAGGCCGTAGACGATAATCCGCAGCTCGGGGGTGAACCTCAGCAGTTCCATGGCGCCGATGAGGATGATCGACCCGACCACCGCGCCGTAGGGCAGGCCGACCCCGCCCATGATGACGATCGTGACCACGAGCAGGGACATGAGCATCGTGAAGATGGTCGGGTCGATGTAGGTGTATTGATGCGCGAGCAGCGAGCCGCCGACGCCGGCGAAGAAGGCGGAGATGGCGAAGGCGAGGGCCTTGTAGTTCCGCCCGCGGACGCCGGAGGCCAGGGCGGCGACCTCGTCGGATCCGACGGAGGAGATCACCTTGCCCAGGTGGGAACGACGGATGCGCCACATCACGACGAGGGTGATCACCAGCACCCCGAAGTCGATGAGGTAGTACGCCGTCGGCGTCGACAGGGTCGCGCCGAACCACCGGGGAACGGGGATGTTGTAGATGCCCTGGGGGACCAGCAGCTGGATGACGGCGACGATGGCGATGCCGAGCCCGAGGGTCGCGATGGAGATGTAGTGCCCCTTCACCCCCCAGATGGGAGAGGCCAGCACCGAGGCCACGATCGCGGCGCAGAGCCCGGCGAGCGGCAGCGCCAGCCAGAACGAGAAGTGCAGGTACAGGGTCAGCACCGCGGACATGTAGGCGCCGATGGCGATCGGCCCCGCCTGACCGAGCGCGAGC
>NZ_DASWPB010000187.1:0-7782 GCF_036404185.1 Lacisediminihabitans sp.
TTTTCCGCTCATGGAACTGGAGGAGCATCTCATGTCACAGATCGCACCCGAAACGACTGCACTCGACGAGCTCGAATCCAGCCACCAGCTCACGGCTTCCGACCGCTGCGACAGCTGCGGCGCTCAGGCGTACATCCGGGTAGCCATCGGATCGAGCGAGCTGCTGTTCTGCGCTCACCACGGCAAGAAGTACCAGGAGAAGCTCGAGGCCGTCGCCAGCGAATGGCACGACGAGTCCGCCAGACTGCTGCAGAGCAACTGAGCCTCCTCACCGACAGACCTCCAACTGCCCCCGGTTCGCCGGGGGCAGTTTTCTGTGCAGGGAGAGACGTCGCAGGCGCCGCCGCGACCTAGACGGAGCCCCCGATGTAGCGTCGCGGGACACGCGCGGCGATCCTCGTCGTGATCTCGTCACCCAGCGTCCCGGTGAGGTCGCCCCACTGCCGAACGGTCTGCTCGCCCTCTGCTCCCGTGCCGAACAGCACCGCGTCGTCCCCGGTCGCGATGCCCAGGGCGCGGACGTCGTCCTTACTGGCCGTGAGCTCCAGGTGGTCGCGTTCGACGGCGACGACGGCGAACCGGACCCCCCGAACGGCAACAGCCACCCTGCCGGCGAGGCGGCGCGGGAGACCGTCGCCGTATCCGGCGCCGACGTACAGGCTCGCGGATCCCGTCTCGGTCGTCCGGACGCCGAGCACCTGCGCGTGCAGCGTCATGACCGGCACGAGGCCGATGTCGGCGGGGGTGACCCCGTCGAAGGAGGGGATCCCCCAGCAGTGGCCGCCCATGCGCACGAGGTCGAGCCGCACATCCGCGCGCCGCAGGCCGGCCGAGCTCGCCGCCAGGTGCCGCAGGCGGATGTCCGCCCCGAGCTCGCGGGCGACCGCGACCCCGGCTAGGAAACGCTCGAGGGCGAGGGTGTCCTCCTCCTCCGAGGCCTCGGCGATGTGCGTCCACGCGGCGTGCACGCGGACGAGCCCCGCCCTCTCGGCGTCCACGGCCGCGGTGACCAGCTGCGGCCAGACCTCGGCGGTCGCTCCGTTGCGGTGCAGCCCCGTGTCGAGCTTGAGGTGCAGACGCGGCGCGACGAACGCGTGACCCTCCGTCTGCGCCAGCCGGGCGGAGGCCGTCGCGATGGCCTCGAGTTCCGCGGGGCTCGAGACACCGAGGTCGATGTGGGCGCGGATGCCCGCGGCGAAGTCCGCGCCGGGCTGGTGCAGCCAGGCGAGGATCGCGACGTCGTCGGCGAGACCGCTCTCGCGCAGCGCGATGGCGGACTCGAGGTCCAGCGCCCCGATGTCGCGGATGCCCCGACGGACCGCCTCCCGGGTGATCGGAACACGCCCGTGGCCGTAGGCGTCGGCCTTGACCACGACCATGAGCCGCGCGGGCCCGACGGTGGCACGCAGATGCGTGACGTTCGCACCGAAGGCGTCGAGGTCGATGACGGCCTCGATCGGTGGGCGGATCATGCGGCCCCCGTCCCGTCGGTCCCGGCCGAGCGACCACGTCGCCGCGGTCTGGCGCTCAACCGGGTGGTGATCTCGGCACTGACGGTGCCGAGCGAACCCGCAAGATCGAAGGCGGTCGGCTCGTCGTGTTCCCGGTCGCCGATGACGGTGACCGGCGTGCCGAGGGGCGGCGCGGTCACGTCGCCCAGGTCAACCATGAAGGCATCCATGGCCACCCGTCCCGCGATCGTCACGGTGCGATCCGCGATGGCGATCCTGCCCCGATTGCCCGCCGCGCGGTCCAGGCCGTCCGCATAGCCGAGGGTCACGAGCGCAAGCGTCGTCTCGGTCGTCGTCGTATAGGTGTATCCGTAGGACACCCCTGCGCCGGCGTGCACACGCTTGGTGGCCGCCACGGGCGCCCAGAGCCGCAACACCGGACGGAAGTCCTCGGAGACGTCGAGCTCCCGCTCGCTGAGACCGAGCAGCTCGGCTCCGATCGCGGGGAACTCCGTGTCCAGCAGGACGGCCAGACCCCGTCGCCTGGCATCCTCACCGAGCGTCGCGAGATCGGTCGCGCCGAGGCCGGGCAGGCCGGAACCGGTGTCCTCCGCGAGCACAAGACCGTCCACCCCACCCGCGACGGCCCGGAGGTATTCCGCAGGGCTCCGCACGAGCGGCGCGACCCGGAGGGCGGCGGCGCGGCGGAAGTCCTCATCGATGGAGTGCTGGGTGGTCACGATGAGCGTGCGAGGCGTCAGGGGACGCAGCCGCTCGGCCTCATCGAGGCGGGAGACGAAAAAGGCCTCGGCCCCCAGGCTAACGAGAGCGGGAGCGATGACGGCGAGCCCGTGCCCCCAGGCATCCGCGCCGAGATCCACGAACAGCGGCGCGCCATCCGTCAGCTCGCGGAAGCGCGCGACGTTCGCCGCCAGCGCGTCGAGGTCCAGCTCGATCTCCCGGAACGGCGCCGCAGGGACGCTCGCGGACTCAGCCGTCATTCCGGTCGGTCCAGCGGAATGCCGGCGGCCTTGGCGAGGATGCCTCGCGCCTCGCGGGCGACCGCGTCGATCCGGGAGTGAGCGTCCGTGGTCCGGTAGACGAGGCCGGCCCGCTCCGCGGCAACGCGCAGGAGGTGGTCGGCGAACGAGGGGTTGAGCGCGAGCACCGGGCCGTGCAGGTGGGTGCCGAACGCCTCCAGCACCCTCGCACCCTCGACCCGTCCGTCGTTGCCGCGGCCGGTGACGACGTCCCCCAGCGGGGTGGTGCCGTCGTGCAGGGAGACCGCGACCGCCTGGTTCTCGATTCCGATCATCCGGCCCGCGAGGGTCGTGTCCACCACGAACGCGTCCGTGACGGTGCGCTCCGCGCGCGGCAGCGTCGTGACGGGGAACAGCCCTGCACCCTCGAGGACGGTGCCATCCGGCAGGGTCAGCGAGCGGCCGAGCAGATGGAACCCCGCGTTGACCGCGATGATGGGCAGGCCCCCCGCCGCCCATTCGCGCAACCGTGCGGCAATGACAACAAGATCCTCGGTGACCACGACCTGCGCGGAGGTCGGTCCGGTCCCGATCGAGACGACGTCCACCGAGTCGGGAAGGGCGTCACCGGGATCGTGGCCGACGATCGTGAGGCCGAGGCCGGCGAGTTCCGCGCGGCGCTTCAGCACCGCGGCGTTGCCCATGTCCCCGTTCATCATGAGGTGACCGGGATAGAGCTCGAGCAGAGTGAGGTCGCTCATGCGGCGTCCGCCTCGAGATCGCGGTATCCGAGATGCCGTCGTGCCAGGATCATCTGGTCGTAGTCGAGCAGCATGGTGTGCCTGCCAGAGGCGGGACGCGGACCGTCGAGCATCGCCTGCACGGCCTTCTCGATCGTCGGCTCGACATGATCGTAGGGGATGCCCGCATAGTCCAGCCGCAGGGCGATGAACACGGCCTTTGGCCCGGAGACGTAGTCCACGTGGGCCAGCGCCGACAGGTCGGCGGCATACAGCCAGGAGGGGTCGCGGCTGTGCTCGTCGAAGGCGATGAGCACAGAGTCCGGGGTCGCCTCCAACGCGTCGAGGTTCATCTGGAGGCTCGCGAGCGACTTCATCAGGAGGATCTCGACAACGCGATCGCCGACGGTGATCGCCTCGCCGCGGCCGTAGACGGTCTTGAGCGACTCCAGCGCGGTCAGCGCCGTGTCGATCCGGAAGTCGTCGCCGAGATCGGCGGCCGCCAGGGTGATCGCGCCGGCGGCGTCGACCGCGTTGTGCAGTCCCCTGGCGGACAGGCGGAGTTCGTGCTGCCGTCCCTTCCAGGAGATCGCGGCCAGGGTGCCGCGCGATGCGGTGACCTCCGCGAGGACCTCGCGGGATGGGCGCGCGACATCCTCGTGAGCGTAGTCGCGGGCCAGAACCTGTCCGTGCGGCGCGTCGGCCAGAACCTGCGAGGCCGTGCCGAACCACTGGACGGCCAGGCGTCCCTCCGCCTCCAGCGTGTCGCCGAGGGTCGAGAGGAAGTTGTCCTCCCGGTTGAGCACGATCGTCTCGCCGACCTCTCCAGCGATGGCGCGGAACATCCCCGCGACCCGTTCCGGTTCGAACAGGCGGTAGATCTGGTCGATCTGCACGTTGAGGACGACCGCGGCACGGGGTTTGAGGGCCTGGCAGATGACAACCCCGAAGGCCTCGTCGACCTCGACGACTCCGATGTCGTGCGGCAGCCTGCCGGTCAGGGAGACCTGGCCGAGCAGCGAGGAGGCGATGCCCTGCGGCAGGTTGGCGCCGCTGGGGTTGGTGAAGACACGCAGGCCGTGAGCGCGGACGATGCCGGTGAGCATGTTCGTCGTCGTCGACTTGCCGTTGGAACCGAGCACCACGACGACGCCATGCGACAGCTGCGAGGTGACGCTCTCGATGAAGGTGGGCGCAAGCTTCAGCACGAACCAGCCGGGGAAGGCGGAACCGCCGCCCCGAACTCGCGCGAGGGCACGCAGGGCCTTGCCAACAAGGATCGGGAAGACGAGCCTCCAGCCGACCGCTCTACTCAAGGTAGTCGCGCAGCGACTGCGACCGGGACGGGTGGCGAAGCTTCGCCATCGTCTTGGACTCGATCTGACGGATGCGCTCACGCGTCACGCCGAAGGTGTCCCCGATCTGGTCGAGCGTTTTGGGCATCCCATCGCCGAGGCCGAAGCGCATGCGGATGACCCCCGCCTCACGCTCCGACAGAGAATCGAGCAACGACTCGAGCTGCTTCTGCAGCATCGTGAACCCGACCGCGTCCGCCGGGACGACGGCCTCGGTGTCCTCGATCAGGTCACCGAACTCGCTGTCGCCGTCCTCGCCGAGCGGGGTGTGCAAGGAGATCGGCTCTCGGCCGTACTTCTGCACCTCGATGACCTTCTCCGGGGTCATGTCCAGTTCGCGACTCAACTCCTCCGGAGTCGGTTCGCGGCCCAGGTCCTGCAGCATCTGCCGCTGCACCCGCGCCAGCTTGTTGATGACCTCAACCATGTGCACGGGAATGCGGATGGTCCTGGCCTGGTCGGCCATGGCCCTGGTGATCGCCTGACGGATCCACCAGGTGGCGTAGGTCGAGAACTTGAAGCCCTTCGTGTAGTCGAACTTCTCGACGGCACGGATCAGGCCCAGGTTGCCCTCCTGGATCAGGTCGAGGAACTGCATCCCTCTTCCCGTGTACCGCTTGGCGAGGGAGACCACAAGACGCAGGTTCGCCCCGAGCAGGTGGCTCTTGGCTCGCTGGCCGTCCTTGGCGACCCAGGTCAGCTCCCGGCCCAGCTGGGACTTGAGCTCGGCCGGAGACATCTGCGAGAGCTTGTCCTCCGCGAACAGGCCGGCCTCGATCCGCATCGCGAGCTCGACCTCCTCCGCGGCGTTCAGCAGCGCGACCTTGCCGATCTGCTTGAGATAGTCCTTGACCGGATCGGCGGTGGCGCCGGTGATCGCCGAGGAGTAGACGGGGACCTCGTCCTCGTCGTCGACGAGGGAGAGCACCAGGGCGCCGCTCGGCAGCACCTCGTCCTTCTCCTTCTCGTCCTTGTCGCTCTCGTCCTTGTCGTCCGCGTCGGCCTCGTCCTTGACCTCGTCGACGTCCTTGACATCGTCGACCGCGACGACCACATCGACGTTGACGTCATCGTCGACCTCCACGTCGGCGACGTCTTCGACATCGATCTCATCGGGGTCGACGGCCTTCGCTGCGCGTCCGCCCGCGGCCTTCTTGGCGGCAGGCTTCTTGGCCTGCGCCTTGGCGGTGGGCTTCTTCGTGGCGGTGGTGGGCTTTGTGGCCTCGGGGTCGACGGTGACCTCTTCGACGGCCTCTGGATCAGCGAGTGCTGCGGCTTTGGTTCGGGCGGCCATGTGGACACCTTTCGCATCGAATATGGAGCAGTCCTGACCTGGCTGGGCCGGCCTGCGATATGGGCTGCTGTCGACGCACAAAGCGTTTTTCGACAGCACTAAGACCCATGTCAAGTCCTATTTCGTCGCGCACCACATGTGCGACGAAACCGAGCGAACCTGAACGGGTCTTACGTCAATTATTGCACGCTTTGCAGTGACCCCTTGCCAATCGTCCAAGAAAGCTATATCTTTTGCCGTTCGGTCCTGCGCCGCCTGCGTGATCTGACGAATGTAACCCAAAGGGGTGCCACCTCTATTCCCTCGTCCTCATGCATCCGGCGACGAGTGCGACGTCTCGCGTGCACCAGGAAGAGGACTCCCATCCCCAGGACCAGATACTGCACGAGCATGGCGAGGCGGAAGGAGTCCCAGGCGAACAGGTCGCTCGCGCCGCCCGCGGCGACCCGCGCCTGATTGACCAGGTCGAGCACCAGCCCGATGAGATACATCATCACGAAGCTCGCGAGAAACCCGCCGACGTTCACGACGCCGTTGGCGGAGCCGAGGCTTCGCATCGGGTTGAAGGTGCGGGCGAAGTCGAATCCGATGAGCGACCCGGGTCCGCCGACCCCGAGCACCAGTACCAGGATGACGACGAGCACAAAGGGCGGGTGGCCGGGCCAGGCGAGCACAAGCGTCCAGGCGATCCCGAGCAACGCGACGATGCCGAGCACGAGGTTCGAGCGACGGAGCGGGAATCGCGCGGTGAGGATGCCGAGGATGGGGCCGCCGATGACGCCGGCGACCACCGTGAGGGTAAGCAGGCCGGAGGCCGTCTCGCTGCTGTAGCCCAGTCCCGCCGTGAGCAGCGGGAAGCCCCAGAGCAGGGTGAACACCGTGCCGGAGGACTGCGTGACGAAGTGCGACCAGAAGCCCAGCTGGGTTCCGGGACGCCCGAGCGCCTCGCGGAGCTGCCTCATCGCCCCGGGCCAGGTGGTGACGCGGTCCCCCATCGCCGCGTCCCTCTGGCCGTTGGACAGCAGCACTGCGGCGAGCACGAAGGCGATCGCCGACAGCGCCGCGGCGGAGAGGAAGGCGGGAGACCAGCCGTATCTGTGCAGGACGAAGGACAACGGGATGGCGGAGAGCACCTGACCGAGCTGGCCGACGTTGCCCGTCCATTGCGACACCTGCGGCAGCAATCGGCCCCTGAACCACGAGGACAGCAGCCTGATGACGGAGATGAAGGTCGTCGCATCCCCGGCCCCCACGAGGATGCGCCCGACGATCGCGACGCCGATCGTCGGCGCGGTGGCCAGCACGATCTGTCCGCCGACCATGAACAGCGCCCCGGCCACGATGAGGAGCTTCGGGCCGACCCGGTCGAGGACGACCCCGACCGGGATCTGCAGCGCCGCGTACACGATGAGCTGCACGACGGCCAGGCTCGACAGCGCGGAGGCGGAGACGTCGAAGCGATGCGTCGCCTCGACGCCGGAGACACCCAGGGAGGTGCGCTGCATGACGGCGACCATATAGGCGAAGAGGGCGACGCCCCAGATGAGCCAGGAGCGCCGGGAGTTCACGCCTTAAACAGTAGACCGCCCACGGCGACTGACCGGCGCGACCGCCTGGGCACGACCGCTAGAGACGCGGGGGTTCCTCGTCGCCGTTGCGGCGGATGGCCAGGAAGTTCTCCAGTTCCGCGGCGATCTCGTCGGCGGACGGCAGCTCGCCGTCGACGTCGGTGAGGGGCGACCGGAGCGGATTGCCCGCCATGTAGGAGTCGTGACGCTCCTCGAGCGCCTTGACCAGCCTGGCCAGCTCCTGGTTGGTCTCAACCTGCGCGTCGATCTTCGTGAGGAAGTCGCGTCCCTCATCGCGAAGCCGATCGGTGGGGAAGATGAGGCCCGTCGCCGCGCCGATGACCTCGAGGCCCTTGACGGCGGCATCCGGATATTCGGTGTCCGCGAGGTAGTG
>NZ_DASWPB010000188.1:0-2565 GCF_036404185.1 Lacisediminihabitans sp.
GCGGCCAGTTGCGCCTGCTGCCTGCTCGCGTCCCCCCGCGGGCTGACGAAGGAGCCGTTGCGCCCCCGGGTCTCGATGAAGCCGTCCGTCTCGAGCTCGCGGTAGGCGCGGGCGACGGTGTTGGTTGCGATGCCGAGCTCCTCGGCGAGCGCCCGCACGGTGGGCAGCCGGGAGCCGCCGGCCAGCTCGCCGGAGCGGACCAGGCCGATGAGCTGCGTCCGCAACTGCTCGAACGGCGGAACACCGGACTTCTGCTCAATGACGACCTGCATGAGGCAATACAACCACCCCGAGTGCCGCCCACGGAAAACGGGGGCGCGCCCGCAAAACGGGGGCACCCGGACGGCGGACGTGGCCGCGATCAGATGGATGCGACGGAGCCGGAGTCCACCCGGTAGTTGGCACCGGTCACGAAACCCGCCCGATCCGAGCAGAGGAAGGCGATGACGTTCGCGACCTCGGCGGGCTCGCCGCGGCGGCCGAGGGCCATGAACGGCCGCTCCTCGGCGAGGAAGCTCTCGATCGCCTCGTCGACATCCGTCCCGCGCTGGTCGGCGCGCTTCTGCATCATCGCGTCGGTCATGGGCGTGTGGATGAAGGCGGGGGAGACACAGTTGACGAGCAGACCCTCCTTCGCGTAGCTGCGGGAGAGTCCCTTCATGAGGGCAAGCACACCCGCCTTCGCAGAACAGTAGGGGATCTCGTCGGCGTAGGGCTGGACCCCGTCCTCGGAAGCCAGGAGCACGATCCGGCCCCAGCCCCCTCTCCTCAGGCTCGGCAGGAACGTGCTGACCAGTCGCACCGGCCCCATCAGGTCGACCTCGATGGTGTGCGTCCAGCCCTCGTCGTCGATCTCGTGGAACAGACCCTGCGCCCCGGTGATACCGGAGGACTGCACCAGGATGTCGATGTCCCCGACGGCCTCCATCACCCGGTCGCGCAGGCTCGCGAGCGAATCGACCTTGGTCACATCGGCGGCGAAGGCGAAGAGCCGGCCCTCCGCGGCGTCGAGCCGGTCCGCTGCCCGGTCGAGGTCATCCTGATCCAGGTCGGTGATGACCACCGTCGCGCCCTCCTCGAGCAGGAGGCGGGCGGTCTCCCAGCCGATTCCCGAGTCCGCGCCGCTGACGAGCGCCGCGCGCCCGGCGATTCCGAGGTCCATGAAGAGCTCCTTTCCGGTTCCGTGTCCGTGCGAACGTAGGCTCGTTCCATGGCGGTTATCAGGGGCTTGCCCGGAGTTTTTCGTGATGCTAAGGCCGTTCTCGCGGAGGGGATCGTCTGGGACGAGGCGGGCGACCTGCTCTGGTGCGACATCACCGCCGGCCTGCTGCATCGCAGCCCCATCGACGGCCCGCCGGACGGCTCGGGGGACACGGTGGTGCGGATGCCGCCTCCGCTCGCCTCCTTCGCGCTCGCGGCATCCGGGGGCTATGTCGTCTCCCTCGGCGATCGAGTGGTGTCGGCGGATGGGTCCGGTACCGTGACGGCGGAGCTGGCGGCGATCGACCACGGTCCGGGCATCCTGCGTCTCAACGAGGGGAAATGCGATCCGTACGGGCGATGGGTGACCGGCTCGATGAGTCTGACCGGTGAGCCGGACGGGGCGATGTACTCGGTGACCGCCGGTGGCGAGCTTCGTCTCCTTCGTGGCGGTCTCGGTGTGGCCAACGGCTTCGAATGGAGCCTGGACGACTCGGAGATGTTCTTCACCGACACCTCGGTCGGAACGATCTACCGTGCGCCGTACGGGCGGGACGGCGGGCTCGGGGAAGTCAAGCCCTTCCATTCGGGCCTGGCGCATGATGGGCTGACCATCGACGCGGAGGGATGCCTCTGGAGTGCGATCTATGGAGGCGGTCGAGTGGTGCGCTACAGGCCGGACGGACGGGAGGACCTCTCCGTGGAGCTGCCGGTGCCGAACGTCACCTCCGTCGCCTTCGGCGGCGCCGGGCGGTCGACCCTGTTCGTCGCCTCGGCGCGCGAGAACCTGACCGAGGCGCAGCTGGAGGAGCATCCGCTGTCCGGAGCGATCTTCGCCGTCGAGACCTCGACCAACGGGAGGCGAGCACGGCTGTTCGGAGACCCGGAATGAGGCCGGTCCGGACCGGCGGATACGCCGATCTGCGCTCCTACGGCGCGATCGGCGACGGCCGCACGGTCGCCCTCATCGCTCTGGACGGGGCCGTCGATTGGCTTCCCGTCCCCGACCTGCAGACCACGCCGGTCTTCGCCGCGATCCTGGATGCCGACGGCGGCGGCCGGATCGAGCTGCGGCCGGTCGCCGACTTCACCGTTCGCCGGCGATATGTGCCGGGCACGAACGTTTTGCAGACCACCTTCACCACCGACTCCGGTTCCGTTCGGGTGACGGATGCCCTCGTCACCGGAGTCGCCGGGAGGCTGCCATGGGTGGAACTGGCCCGTCGGGTCGAGGGGATCAGCGGAACCGTGGACATGCGCTGGTCGGTCACGCCCGGCAGCATGCTGAACTCGGCCTCCCCCTGGGTCGAGCGGACGATTCACGGGCCGGTGATCCGGGTGAACGGGGTGATGCTGGGTGTGCAG
>NZ_DASWPB010000189.1:0-40796 GCF_036404185.1 Lacisediminihabitans sp.
CGTGTAGCTCGGTCCGACGATCTGCCGGTCCCTGGGCAGGAATGCCGTCGCGACGGCGATCACGACGAACAGCACCGAGAGGAAGCCGATGAAGCCGCTGCGCCGGCGGAAGACCCCGGCGACGATCATCACGATCCCCAGGACGATCGTGGCGGCGGCGAACCCGGCCGTCGCCTCCGCTCCCCGCCAGGTAGTGGTCGTGCTCGCCAGCGCTCCGGCGGCACCGCCGACCACGAGGGCGGCACCGAGGCTGATGGCGACGGCGCCCCCGCTCATCCGCGGGTTGGCGAGTCGTCGCAACCGGCGTCGTTCCGCGCTCGCCGCGGCCGACTGGGCCGCCCGCGCCCTGGCCTCGGCCGTCCTCTGCTGGCGCTGCTCCCGTTCCGTCGCCGCCTGCTCGCGCTTCCAGGCATCGTGTTCGAGCTTCCAGGCCGCCTGGCGCTCCTTCCAGGCGGCGAGCTCGTCCGCGGGTGCGCCGACGGCCGGTTCCGCCGGCACCGCCGGTTCCGCGGGTCCGTCCACCCCGACCGAGCGGACGACGGTGGTCTCCGGGGCGTCCGGGATGGTGTCCGGCCGGTCATCCGTCGTCGCCGGAGTCGTGGTCGGCGGCTGGTAGCCGGAGTTGCCTGCGCGCCTGATCAGCCAGACCACCAGCCAGATCCCGCCGCCGATGAGCAGCAGGCTCCACAGGCCGCGGGTGATGGCGCCTCCCACCGAGACGGCGCCCCAGTATCCGGCACCGATCGACCAGAAGCCCTGCGAGACGGGCAGCAGCCCGAGCAGGAACACCGCCGCGATGCCGGCAATGGCCCGGTCGACGACCCCGCCGAGCAGGGACTGGAGGTGGATGCGCCCGTCGGCGTCCGGCAGCAGCAGCCAGGCCAGCGCGTAGAGCAGGAAGGCCGGCCCTCCCAGGATGGCGACCACGACGACGATGCCGCGGACGATGAGCGGATCGATGCCGAGCCGCTCGGCGATGCCCGCGCACACTCCCCCGATCCAGCCGGGGCGTCTCGGCAGATCGAGGCGGCGCATCCAGTCGAAGAAGCGGTTGTCGTGGGGGGAGGTCGGCGGGGTCGGCGCGGGGCCGGGGTCGTCCTGTGTTGTTGTTGGCATGAACCGATCGTCCCGCTCCGCCGCGCCGCCTGCCATGGGGTACCACCCTGAGCGCACCCTGAGGTTTTCCTGGCCATCCGATGTCGGCCGCGCGATTCTGCTTGGATGCCTATGTGACCACCGCAGCCGCCCCCCGCATCACCCGGCCGCGCCGGGTCGTGCTCGGCGGGGTCTGCGCCGGTCTCGCCGACCATCTGCGTCTGCGGGTGAGCAGGGTCCGGCTGGTGATGATCCTCCTGGCCTTCTGCGGTGGCGCCGGAATCCTCTTCTACCTGTGGTTGTGGGCGCTGACCCCCCTGCAGCCCGTCGATCGGGAGGACCCGGATGTCGTGCGCCGAGCCGCTCCCGTCGCCGTGCTGCTCGTGGTCGTCGCGGCGATCGGGCTGCTTGTCGCGGCTGTGGGCGGCCCCTTCCTCGGGTCCCGGATCAACGCCGTGGCGGTCTCGACCCTCGCCTGCTCGGTGCTCGCGGTGCTCTGGTCCGCCTTCTTCGACCGGCGCGATCCGCGCAGGAGCGCTCGGTTCGGGATCGTGGTCCGGGGAGTGTGCGCGGGCATCCTGATCCTCATGGGACTCGCCCTCCTACTCTCGTCGAGCCGGGTCGGCGCGATGACCGCGGTGATCTCGGTGTTCACGATCGCGGCGGGAATCGCCGTTCTCGTCGTCCCCGTATCGGTTCGGGCGTGGAGCGAGCGGATGGGGGAGCGGACCGCGCGAGTGCGGGAGGTGCAACGGGCCGAGATCGCTGCCCATCTGCACGACTCCGTGCTGCAGACGCTCGCGCTCATCCAGACCCGGGCCGGGGCCTCCAGCGAGGTGGCCAGGCTCGCCAGGGCCCAGGAGCGCGAGTTGCGCGACTGGCTGTTCGCGGGGACGACCCCGACGGGCAACGACCTGGCCTCGGAGCTGCGTGATGCTGCCGCCGCCATCGAGCTGGAGTATCCGGCCCGTCTCGAGGTCGTGGTCGTCGGCGAGTCGGCGAGGGCCGCGAACGCCGCCATCGTCGCGGCGGCGCGCGAGGCCATGGTCAATGCCGCGCGTCATGCCGGGGGCGAGGTGTCCGTGTACCTCGAGGTGAGCGACGGAGCCGCCGACGTCTTCGTGCGCGACCGGGGGCCTGGTTTCGACATGGCCGATCTGCCGACCGACCGGCTCGGCGTGCGAGAATCCATCGTCGGCCGGATGTCCAGGGCGGGCGGCTGGGCCACGGTCGCGCCGGGTGCCGGGGGAATCGGCACGGAGATCCATCTCCATCTCGAAACGGAGGACGGCCATGCCTGACCGGTACAGCATCGTGATCGTCGACGATCATTCCATCTTCCGCTCGGGCCTCCGCGCCGACCTCGACGGGTCGATCGAGGTCCTCGGCGAGGCGGCCGACGTCGACTCGGCCGTCGCGATGATCGCCGACCTCGCGCCTCAGGTGGTGCTTCTCGACGTGCACCTGCCCGGTGGTGCGGGCGGCGGGGGCGCGGAGGTGATCCGGCGCTCAGGCGCGGTGCGGGAATCCACCCGCTTTCTCGCCCTGAGCGTCTCGGACTCCGCCGAGGATGTCGTGGGGGTGATCAGGGCGGGTGCCCGCGGCTACATCACCAAGACGAGCTCTGGCGCAGAGGTCAGCCGGGCCATCGCCGCCGTTGCGGCCGGCGACGCGGTGTTCTCTCCCCGCCTGGCCGGCTTCGTGCTCGACGCCTTCGGCGCCGTCGCCGGCGAGCAGGCGGAGACCAACGAGGAGCTCGACCGCCTCTCGGCCAGGGAGCTGGAGGTGATGCGGTTGATCGCCCGCGGCTATGCATACAAGGAGGTCGCGGCGGAGCTCTACATCTCCGTCAAGACGGTGGAGAGCCACGTCTCGGCGGTGCTGCGCAAACTGCAGTTCTCCTCGCGCCACGAGCTGACCGCCTGGGCCCTCGCCCGCAAACTGCTCTAGCCGGGATCGGCGCGGCCGCGCGGTGCGGGCCGGTTGCCTGCGATAGTGCCCGCGGTGGCCCAGTTCGGGCGCTGCTGTGCCGCTTACGGGGGCGCCGCGGGCGCTTGGCGGGGGCGTCTCCCGAACCGTCTTCCCTTTTTCGTCCTGTCACGTGAACATGACGTCATGGTGAAGTGACATGACGAAAAAGAGAACATCGATCGGGGCTGCGACACGCCGATGGAGCCGCGGATGACACGGCTTGCGCCCCGCCGATGAGATCGACACAACGGGAGGCCCCAGCTAGGCGAACAGCCGCCGCAGGCGGGTGATGCCCTCCGCCAGGGCCTCGTCGCCGAGCGCGTAGCTCAGGCGCAGGTATCCGCTCGGCCCGAACGCCTCCCCCGGCACGGCCGCGACCTCCGCCTCGTCGAGCAGCAGCTCGGCCAGTTCGAGGGAGGTCGTCGGGGTGTGACCGCGCCAGGTCCTCCCGAGCAGGCCGGAGACATCCGGGTAGGCGTAGAAGGCTCCGTCGGGGGTGGGGCAGTCGATGCCGTCGATGCCGTTGAGCCCGTCCACGATGACGGTGCGGCGACGCTCGAAGGCGCGACGCATGGCCTCGACCGCGTCCTGCGGGCCGGTCAGGGCCGCGATCGCCGCGCGCTGGGAGACGTTGGACACGTTGGACGACAGGTGGGACTGCAGGTTCGCCGCGGCCTTCATGACGTCCGCGGGGCCGAGCATCCAGCCCACCCGCCAGCCGGTCATCGCATAGGTCTTCGCGACGCCGTTGACGAGGATGGCCCGATCGGCCAGCTCGGGGACGGCGTCGACGATGGAGCGGGCGCGGACATCGCCGTAGGTGAGATTCTGATAGATCTCGTCGCTGATCACCCACAGGCCGTTCTCGAGTGCCCACCGCCCGACGGCCTCCACCCGCTCCGGCGGGTACACCGCCCCGGTCGGGTTCGACGGCGAGACGAAGAGCAGCACCTTGGTGCGCGGCGTCCGCGCGGCCTCCAACTGCTCGACCGTCACGAGGTAGCCCTGGTCTGCCCCGGCGAAGACCTCGACCGGGACACCGCCCGCGAGCTTGATCGCCTCGGGATAGGTGGTCCAGAAGGGGGTCGGGACGAGCACCTCGTCGCCCGGATCGAGCAGGGCGGCGAACGACTGGTAGACGGCCTGCTTGCCGCCGTTGGTCACGACGATCTGCGACGGCTCGACCGTCAGACCGCTGTCCCTGAGGGTCTTGGCCGCGATCGCCTCTCGCAGCTGCGGAAGGCCCGCCGCGGGGGTGTAGCGGTGGTTCTTCGGGTCGCGGGCGGCCTCGACGGCGGCCGCGACGATGTGCTCCGGTGTGGGGAAGTCCGGCTCGCCCGCCGCGAAGCTGATGACGGGCCGGCCCTGCGCCTGGAGGGCCTTCGCCCTCGAATCGACCTTGAGCGTCGCGGACTCCGCGATGGCGGCGACGCGGGAGGAGATGCGGGATAGCTGGCGGGTCACCGCTCCAGCCTAAACGGGACGGGCCGTTGCGGGACGGGCCTCCCCGGCTTTACAGGCCGCCGAAACGTGACCTACACTGGGTCGAGGTAGTTGAAATCTGCCATCCTTTTGTATGCCCATTTCTGGGCTATCCCTTCAGGCAAACCCTTCCGGGTGACCCCTTGATTGAGCATACGAAGTGTGGTTACTTTCTCTGCAAAGGGCGGTGGCTCAATTGGTAGAGCAGCGGTCTCCAAAACCGCAGGTTGCAGGTTCAAGTCCTGTCCGCCCTGCAGCTCGATGCATGCATCCCAGCACGCATCGGCCGACGGGCTGGTGACCACGGCGCAAGCGGTGAACACCAGGCCAGTTTCCGGAAGGTAGTGACAGTGGCGCGAAAAGTCATCGACGAGCCCAGCGAGGATATCGTCGCGAACGCCAGAAAAGATCGCGGCACCAGCCGGGGTCCTTTCGGTCGACTCGCCCTGTTCATCCGGCAGGTGATCAACGAACTCAGGAAGGTCGTCACCCCGACCCGCAAGGAGCTGGTGAGCTACACCGGTGTCGTCCTGGTCTTCGTGATCATCATGATGGCGCTGGTCTACGGCCTCGACTTCGTCTTTGCCTTCGTCGTGCAATACGTGTTCGGCAACGGCGCGGGCAAGTAAGGCGACTGCCCCGGGCGAGCGCCCAAGAAGAAGTGACCGGTGCCGAGCACCGGAACGTAAGTCCCAAGAAACGGAAATGAGATTCAGTGTCTGGAACAGAGCGCGACGATATCGACCTCGCGACTGCCGCGGAACAGTCCTCAGAGGAGGACGAGGCCCAGGAGGGTTACGAGCTCGCTGCCGACGAGGCATCCGTTGAATCCTCCGAGGAGTCGGCGCTTCACGTCGTCGACGGAGCCGATGACGTGGACGACGAAGGCGACATCGAGGCCGACCTCGACGCGGCCCTGAGCGCGACGGAGGTCGCGGCCGATCCCGAGGCGGACGCCCTGGTCGACGACGCCCTCGATGTCGATTCGGTCGACGAGGCGGAGGCCGCCGTGGAGGCGACCGACGACGAGGTCGGTTTCGTCGAGGGAGAAGAGCCGGAGGTCGTTCCGTTCGATGACGCCCTCGAGGCGGAGGTCGCGTCCGAGCTGGCCGAGCAGAGCGCCCTCGACGAGGCGGGAGACGGCGAACCCGTCGAGGTCGACCCGTACGAGGAGTTCCGCCGGGAGCTCAAGGCGAAGCCGGGCAAGTGGTACGTCATCCACTCCTACGCCGGTTTCGAGAAGCGCGTCAAGCAGAACATCGAGAACCGCAAGGTCTCCATGGCCATGGAGGACTACGTCTACCAGGTCGAGGTCCCGATGGAGGACGTCGTCGAGATCAAGAACGGTCAGCGCAAGCTCGTCAACCGCGTGCGCATCCCCGGATACGTGCTCGTGCGCATGGACCTCAACGAGGACAGCTGGTCCGTCGTCCGGCACACCCCAGGGGTGACCGGCTTCGTGGGCAACTCGCACAACCCGACGCCGCTGCGTTTCGAGGAGGCCTTCAACATGCTGAAGAGCCTCGTGCAGATCGTCGAGGTCCCGGTCAAGGCCGGCGCGAAGGGCGGCAAGGTCGTCGGTCGTTCGATCCCGCAAGAGGTCGATTTCGAGATCGGCGAGACCATCACGATCAAGGAAGGCTCGTTCGCGGGTCTTCCCGGGTCGATCAGCGAGATCAAGCCGGAGAGCGGCAAGCTCATCGTGCTCGTCTCGCTCTTCGAGCGCGAGACGCCCGTCGAGCTCAGCTTCGACCAGGTGACCAAGCTCTAACACAAAGACCACCGCATCCGGGAACCGCCCGGACAGCGGGAGAGCATCCGAATCGGATGTTCGACCAAGAAAAGGAAAAACAATGGCAGCGAAAAAGAAGGTCACGGGTCTGATCAAGCTTCAGATCCAGGCCGGCGCCGCGAACCCCGCGCCGCCAATCGGCCCCGCGCTGGGCCAGCACGGCGTGAACATCATGGAATTCTGCAAGGCGTACAACGCGGCGACCGAGTCGCAGCGCGGCAATGTCATCCCGGTGGAGATCACCGTGTACGAGGACCGCTCGTTCACCTTCATCCTGAAGACCCCTCCGGCCGCCGAGCTCATCAAGAAGGCCGCCGGCGTCGCCAAGGGTTCCGGCACGCCGCACACGACCAAGGTCGGCAAGCTCTCGAAGGACCAGCTCCGCTCGATCGCCGAGCAGAAGATGGTCGACCTCAACGCGAACGACGTCGAGGCCGCGGAGAAGATCATCGCGGGCACCGCCCGTTCGATGGGAATTACGGTGGACGCATAATGGCCAAGAAATCGAAAAACTACCGCGCCGCCCTCGAGAAGCTCGAGGAAGGCAAGTTCTACACCGCGAACGAGGCCGTCGGCCTGGCCCGCGAGACCGGCTCCAAGAACTTCAACTCGACCGTCGAGGTCGCGCTGAAGCTGGGTGTCGACCCGCGTAAGGCCGACCAGATGGTCCGCGGCACGGTCATCCTGCCCCACGGCACCGGCAAGACCGCCCGGGTCATCGTGTTCGCGACCGGTCCGGCAGCCGATGCCGCCATCGCCGCGGGTGCCGACGAGGTCGGCGGTGACGACCTCATCGAGAAGGTCGCCGCCGGATACACCTCGTTCGACGCCGCCGTCTCCACCCCGGAGCTCATGGGCAAGGTCGGTCGTCTCGGTAAGGTGCTCGGCCCGCGTGGCCTCATGCCGAACCCGAAGACCGGGACCGTGACCCCGGACGTCGCCAAGGCGGTCAACGAGATCAAGGGCGGAAAGATCGAGTTCCGCGTCGACAAGCACTCCAACGTGCACTTCATCGTGGGCAAGGCGGCATTCAGCGCCGAGCAGCTCGAGGAGAACATCAAGGCCGCTCTCGACGAGATCAACCGTTCCAAGCCGAGCTCCGCAAAGGGCCGGTATATCCAGAAGGGCACCGTCACGACCACCTTCGGTCCTGGCATCCCGCTGGACATCAACGCCATCTAGGCACCAGCACGAAGGGCCCGCGTCGTCATGACGCGGGCCCTTCGTCGTCTCGGTGCGGGTGCGCTCAGCCGGCGGCGACGGCGAGCACGATCTTGCCGCGGGTATGACCCGTCTCGATCGCGGCATGCGCCTCCGGTGCCTGCCCCAGGTCGAAGACGCGGTCGACGTGCACCCGCACGTCCCCGGATTCGAGCAGCCGGCAGATGATCGCGAGGGTTGTGGCGTCGGGGGCGACCTTGTAGGTGGTGGCGCGGATGCCCGCCTCCCCGGCCTCCTCCATGACGGTCGGCCAGCTGCCGCTGGGGGCGTTGATCAGCAGGCCGCCAGGACGCAGGACCGAGATCGATCTGGTCCCGGTGTTGTCGTGCACGTTCCCGACGAGGTCGATCACCACATCGACATCGGCCAGCACGTCCTCGAACCGGGTCGTGCTGTAGTCGATGACCTCGGCCGCGCCGAGCTCGCGCAGCCAGCCGGTGTTCCCGGTCGAGGCCGTCGCGATGACGTGCGCACCGAAATAGGCGGCGAACTGCACAGCGAAGTGACCGACACCGCCGCTTGCCGCGTGGATGAGCATCCGCTGGCCCTCGTGCGCCTTGGCGAGGTCGACGACCATCCCCCACGCCGTGAGCGCGGCCAGCGGCACACCCGCCGCCTCGACGTGGGTGAGCCTGGTGGGCTTGCGGCACAGGCTGAGGGTGGAGACGGTCACGTATTCCGCGTAGGTGCCGTTCATCCGGGGGACGGGGACCATGCCGAAGACCTCGTCGCCCGGCTTGAGCGGATACGCCTCGTACGGGCTCTCGACGACGACCCCGCTGAAGTCGTTGCCGAGGATGGCGGGGAAGCGGACGATCTGGCCGGATACGCCGCCGCCTGACCTGGTCTTCGCGTCGATCGGATTGACGCCGGCGGCCATCACCTTGACGAGGACCTCGGCGTTGATCCTGGTCGGTTTCGGCACATCGGACAGGGTGAGAACGTCCGGGCCGCCGGTGGCCGCGATCACCATCGCTCGCATCGTGGTCATGGTCTCAAGTAAAGCTGGCCAATGATTCGCCGGTGTTACGGCGGTGTCAATTGGAGGCAAACTGTGAGACGTCCTAACATTCAGGAATGACCGTTGACGCCGCATCCCGTCGTGGTCGCGCGCGGCTGGAGCTGGCGGGCACCCTTCTGGGGGCCGTGTTCGTGCTGGCGGCGCTCGTCATCATCTGGATCGCCCGCGCGAGCGCCCATCGCGATCTCTACGTCAGCGAGCTCGGGGCGCGCACCGAGCCGACCGCCGGATGGTTCGAGGCGGCGCTGCTGCTCATCGTCGCGGGCGGAAGCCTCATCGCCTACGCCGGCAGGGACATCCGCTCCCGCCTTCCCTGGCTTCGCCTCTGGACGCCCGCCGTCTCGCTCTGGATCGGCTGCGGGTTCTTCCTGGTCGCCTCGCAGGTGCCGTGCACGGAGGGATGCCCGCTGCCGGTCGGCTCGAGCTTCACCTGGGAGGATCTGATCCACACGCTCGTCGCCGTGCTCGCCTTCGCCGCCGCCTGCTGGGGCATGCTCCAGGTCTCGTTCGCCAGGGGACACCGCGCCATCGCCGTCATGTCGCTGGCGGCCGGGGGCTCGGTGGCGATCATCGCCGGGGCGGGCGGCCTGCTCTCGCTGTTCCGGTTCCACATGGACTTCGGCAGCAGGCTCGAGCTCGTGGCGACCACCATCGCCCTCGGCTGGGTGCTCGTCCTGGGGCTCGCGATCGCGGTGCGGCCGGTCAGGAGCGACTAGACCCGCGTGCTCCCGAGGAGGTCGAGCACACGATCGGCCAGCTGCACGAGCAGGAAGATCTGGTTCTCGTCCCTGTCGATCCACCGGCATTCCGGCTCCGGGTTGGTGGGGACGAAGTCGTCGTGCTGCTCCCAGACGAGCAGGGTGCGCTCGGCACCGAGAACGTACTGCTGCCACCACACCTGTCGCAGGTACGAGCGGGGGATCGAGCGCCAGCGCGACTTGGTCGTCTTGATCTCCGCCAGCTCGAGGACACCGGATGCGGACACGGCGAGGCCGTCGGGCGTCGCCAGGTGCGCGGGCCGCCCCGCCGCATGGAACAGGGCGTCGCTCGGCTCGATGCCGTACCTGGCCTGCACCCAGCGCGCGATCTCCGGCTCCCTGGCGCGGCCGTGATCGGTGTAGACGTTCCCGCCGAAGCCGCTGCCGCGGATCTTCTCGAGGGCGACCGCCTGGACGGAGGATGCGCCGGACAGTCGCGCGACGTCCGTCGCGGTGATCCCACGGCTGCGTGCCCGCAGCCAGGCCACCCGGTCGGCGGAGTGCGCGAGGATGCGGTCCCGATGGTCGGGCGTGGGCTCGTCCCACAGCGAGAGCATCGGTTGGACGAACACCTGTCCATTGTCACCCGTCCGTACGACCACACCCGGCAGCCGAGGGTATATATCGAAAATCTGGCGACTTTCTCTTGCAGGTCGACAGAAGTCTCCCTAGAGTGAGAACCGGCTCGTCCGTCCGCCGAGGAGCCCACCTCACCCCCACTCAACGAGGAGACACTGTGTCCCAATCGCGCCTCTCGGTGCAGCTGTATACGGTCCGCGATGCGATCGCGGCCGACCTGGGCGGCGCGGTGACGCGCCTGTCGTCCATCGGATTCACCCGGGTGGAACCCTACAATTTCGTCGATCGTGCCGACGAGTACCGAGCCGCCTTCGAGGCGACCGGCATCGTCGCGCCCTCCGCTCACGCGAGACTCGTCGGCCAGGAGCTGGAGCCGATCTTCGCGGCGGCCGAGAAGCTCGGCATCACGACGGTGATCGATCCCCACATCGACGAGGAACGCTGGACCAGCCGCGAGCTGATCGCCGGCGTCGCCGCGGATCTCAACCGCTTCGCCGCCATCGCCGCCGACCGCGGCCTGTCCATCGGCTACCACAATCACGCCTTCGAGCTGGAGAACGTCATCGACGGCGTTCCCGGGCTGGAGATCCTCGCCGACCACCTCGACGCATCCGTGCACCTCGAGGTGGACACCTACTGGGCGGCGGTCGGCGGCCAGGACCCGGTGGCCCTGCTGCAGCGACTCGGCGACCGGGTCGGCTTCCTGCACGTCAAGGACGGGCCGATCACCAAGGACGACAGGGAGCAGGTCGCCGTCGGATCCGGCGCCGTTCCCGTCGCGGACATCATCGCCGCGGCCCCGGACGACGCGCTGCTCGTCGTCGAGCTCGACGACTTCGCCGGCGACGTCTTTACCGCGGTGGCCGACAGCTATGCATGGCTCACCGCTCGGGGGCTCGAATGACCGGCACGGGACCGGTCGGCGTCGGGATCATCGGTGCCGGGGTGATCAGCGATCAGTATCTGAGTAACATCGTCACCTTCCCGGATCTGAAGCCGCTGTTCGTGGCGGATATCGATCTGGGGCGTGCCGCGGCTCAGGCGGCGAAGTACGGCATTCCGGGGTCGGGCTCGGTGGAGGAGTTGCTCGCTCATCCGGAGATCGAGATCGTGGTGAATCTGACGATCCCGGCCGCCCACACCGAGGTCGCGACGAGGGCTGTTGCGGCGGGTAAGAGTGTGTGGACGGAGAAGCCGTTCTCCCTCGACCGTCCGTCCGGGCTGGCGTTGCTGGATGCGGCCAAGGCTGCGGGTCTGCGGGTGGCCTGCGCTCCAGACACGATCCTCGGGGCCGGGCTGCAGTCGGCCCGCCGCCTCATCGAGTCGGGGGAGATCGGGGCGCCGCTGACCGGCCTGACCCTGTTCCAGAGTGCGGGACCGGAGTCGTGGCATCCGTCCCCGGAGTTCCTCTTCGCCGTCGGCGGCGGCCCGCTCTTCGACATCGGGCCCTACTATCTGACGACGCTCGTGCAGATCTTCGGCCCGGTGGCGAAGGTGACGGCGACCTCCTCGACGGCCAGGCCGACCAGGGTCATCGGTTCGGGACCGCGGGCCGGGACGGTGTTCCCGGTGGAGGTGCCCACCCATTTCAGTGTGTTGATCCAGTTCGAGGGCGGCCAGTCGGCGGTCAGCGTGTTCAGCTTCCAGTCCGGCCTGACCCGCGGGGGCGTCGTCGAGATCGCCGGGGTGGACGGCACGGCGGTGCTCCCCGACCCGAACGTCTTCGACGGCGACACCGTCGTCTGGCGGGACAGGGATTCCTCGGAGACCTTCGCGCCGGAGGGCGCGAGTCTGGGGCGGGGGACCGGGGTGGTGGAACTCGCCCAGGCCATCAGGGCGGGACGTCCGGAACGCGCCTCGGGAGAGCTCGGGTACCACGTCCTCGACACCATGGTCTCGATCGCCGAATCCGCCGAACGCGACGAACCGGTCGCGGTGGCCAGCACGGTCGTGCTGCCACCCGCCCTGCCCGCGGACTGGGACCCGAGGGTGGCGACGCTCTAGCGGGACCGCACCGCCGGTAGAGCCCGTCTCGTCCTCACCCAACGTGCCGTGGCGGCGGGAGGTACCGCACCCTGCGGCGGCGAAATCGTCTCGCGGCGGGAGACGGGCCTCCCGCCGCGAGACAGCTTCTCCCGCCGCCGGCCCCAGTTCCGTCACGTCGATGGCCTCCCGACCCGGGACGCTCTAGCGGGGCTCGACCCCGAACGTTCGCGGGGCGAGCCGATCCTGGAGCACCAGGGCGGCGGCACCGACGGCCGCGGCATCGGTCGGATGCGTCGAGAGCCTCACCTCGATGGCGTGCCTGGGCCGGGCGAACAGCGTCCTCGCGAGTCGTTCCTTGACCACCCCGACATACAGCGATCCTGCCACGGCGAATGCCGGCCCGGCCAGGATGACCCAGTCGAGGTCGAGGAGGGTGGCAGCGATGCCGATGGACTCGGCGAGGTCCTCGGCGGAATGCGTGATCGACTCGACGGCCAGCTCGTCCCCGAGGGTCGCCGCCGTCGAGATCGTGGTGAAGTCGGAGAACGGGTCCTTGCCTCGGAGAGTCAGCGAAGTTGTCGACCCGTTCGCGATCGCGGCCGCGGTGGCCGCGACGACCCCTGCCGGGCCCGAGATGCGCTCGAGTGTGTCCGCTCGCGCCCCGCTGCTCGGCGAGGCGATCCACAGCTGCCCCAGCTCGCCGGTATTGGAGCTCGCACCGCGATAGACCGTCCCATCGATGAGGATGCCCGCTCCGATGCCGGCGCCCATGTACACGACGCACATGGTCGAGGCATCCGGTGCGGCTCCGCCCCAGAACTCTCCGACGGCCGCCGCGGTGGCGTCGTTGTCGAGCAGGACGGACCGCCCTGTGGCATCGCCCAGCGCATCGCGAAGCGGAAAATCGGACCACCTCGGCAGGCTGGGGGGAGCCAACAGCACTCCGCGTTCGAGGTCCTGGGGACCGGGGGCCACGAGCCCGATGCCGATGATCGAGTCGCTCCTGAGAGCGAGGTCGCCGATGAGCGTGTCGATGTCGTGAGCCATCCGCGCGATCTGCTCTGCCGGTGGTGCGTCGCTCGCGCCAACCGTACGCAATCGAGCGACGATCGCCCCGCTGAGGTTCGTGACGACATAGGTGAGGGAGTCGGCTCCCAGTTGCACGCCGATCGCGTACCGCGCCGTCGGATTGACGTCGATGAGAACCCGGGGCTTGCCTCCGGTCGACCGCTCGCGGCCGGTCTCGAGCACAAGACCCTCGGCGAGCAGCTGGCGCACGACGTTGGTCATCGTGGCCGGTGTCAGGCCGGTTCGCTCGGCCAGCTCGACCCGGCTGATCGGTCCCGACGACCGCACGAGATCGAGAACGAGCCCCTTGCTCGTTCTCAGGGTCACGCTCGCGCCGGAATGGCTCATGTCATCCTCCTCTGAATAATTGTAAGGTTCTTAATAAAGTGGGCTAAAAAACTGCGGGGGAGGACCGTGTCGATTGGGATGGTCCTGCGGCGATCGCCGCACCTGCCGGGAGTCGAGCCGTTCTATTCCGAGTTCATCGCCGGAATGGAGGATGCGCTGCGGGATTCCGGCGACTCCGTCGTGCTGCACATCGTTCCCGGACTCGAGGAGGAGCTCGAGAGCTACCGCCGTTGGGCCGCTTCGGGACATGTCTCGGCTGTCGTGGTGCGCGACATCGTCGCCGGCGACGTGCGCGCGGAGGTTCTCCGCGGTCTCGGCCTGCCCGTGCTGGTGCTCGGCGATCCCGGCTACACCGAGGGCGAGGGAATCGCGACCCTGCAGGTCGACAACTTCGGAGCGATGACCCAGGCGGTCGAGTTCGCCGTCGGTCTCGGCCATCGGGTCATCGGAAGGGTCGCCGGTCCTGCGCATCTGCTGCACACCGGCGTGCGTTCACGATCCTTCCAGGAGGCCGTCGCCGCGCATGACGTGATCGGCCTGACCGCGGTGGGGGACTACTCCGAGGTCAGCGGCTCCCTCGCCGTCGAGAAGCTGTGGCGGGATCCCCACCGACCGACGATGATCATCTTCGACAACGACGCGATGGCGGTCGGAGGCCTGGGCTTTGCCATCCGCAACGGTGTCCGGGTTCCCGATGAGCTCTCCATGCTGGCCTGGGACGATTCCATCCTCTGCCGGCTTTCCGAGCCTGCGCTCTCGGCGATGCGCCGCGACATCCATGCCCTCGGCGCGACGGCCGTGGACATCGTCGGCGAGTTGCTGGCGGGACGGTCACCCGTCGCCAGACTCGCACCCCTTCCCCGCCTCATCGTCCGGGGAACCACCGGGTCGCCCCCGCGGCGCTGAATCGGCTCGCCGGAGGATCAGCCCTCCTCGTCGACCGCCGTCACATGCAGTACGAACGCCTGGGCCGGCCAGAGCGCCGGGGTCTGGAGTCCAACCGTCGACAGCACCCGGCCGGGCAGCACGATCGTCTTTCGGGACATCCATTCGGGAGTGGTGAATCCGTGACGGGTGGGCCCGATCTCGTCGCGGAGCCGCACCAGGTACCGGCGGTCGGGATCCAATCCGTGGAGGCGCACGTGCTCAGGCTGGGAGTCCTCGAGGGTCGCGAGGCTCGCTACGGTGTACACAGCCTGCGTGTGATCGGGGGAGACCGCGCCGGTGAGCCGCAACGCCGCATCCCTCAGGTCGGCATGGACCGCGACTCCACCGTGGATGATCGGCCGGAGCTCCTTGTACAGCGCTGCCCACCGTGTGATCGTCTCGAGTTCGTCCGGGGTGCACTCCGAGATGTTCCACTCGAACCCCGCGGAGCCCATCAGGCTGGTCGCCAGCCGGAAGCTGAGATCGGTTACTCTCCCCGAGCTGTGCGACCGGGTCGGGCCGACATGACCGCCGACCAACTCCGGCGCGAGCATCAGCTGGGTCCATCGCTGAATGTCCTGGCGCTCGATGGGGTCGTTCGAGTCGCTCGCCCAGACCCTGTCGGTCACCTCGAGGATTCCGAAATCGGTGCGCGCGCCGCCGCTCGAGCACGATTCGATCTCCAAGCCGGGATGCGCAGCCTTCAGCTCGCCGATAAGCCGGTAGAGCGCGGTGATCTGGGCGTGGGTACCGGGTCTGCCCGCGTGCATCGATTCGACCAGATCGCGGTTGTTGTCCCATTTGATGAAGTCGATGCCGAGTTCGGTGACGAGGGCACTGATCTGGCCGAACACGTGTGCGTATGCGGCGGGGTTTGCGATGTCGAGCACGTACTGCGACCGCCACGAAAGCTCCGCCGGGGCGGGCACATGGGCGGGATTGTGGAGCAGCCACTCCGGATGGTCCTGCGCGACCCTCGAATCGAGGTTCACCATCTCGGGCTCGAACCACAGCCCGAACTCCATGCCGAGACCGTGCACCCGGTCGGCGAGCGGCCGGAGTCCCTGTGGCCATACCGTTGTGTCGACGACCCAGTCGCCAAGGCCCTTTGTGTCGTCGCGGCGGGACGGGAACCAGCCGTCGTCGAGCACAAATCGTTCGACGCCGACCTGCGCCGCGAGGGCTGCCAGTTCCAGAAGAAAATCGGGATCGTGATCGAAGTAGACCGCCTCCCAGGTGTTGAGGACGAGAGGCCGAGGCGTGACCGGATGCTGCGGACGGGCTCGGAGGAAGGCATGAAACCGCGCAGAGAGGCCGTCGAACCCGCCATCCGTCCAGGCGAAGTAGGCCACGGGGGTCTCGTAGCTTCCCCCAGGCGGAATGGTGATCTCCCCGGGCCGAAGCAGCTCACCTGCGCCGAGAATCGTGACGGAGTCGTGCTGACGATCGGTGCGGTAGGTCGCGTCGGCACTCCAGCCCAAGTGCACGCCCCACAACTCCCCGGTCCTGTCGGTCGGGGAGCCGATGGAGCCGATGAGCAGCGTCGGCGAGTCGTGCCCGGAGCGTCCGCGCCGGGTCTGCCGCACATTCGATCCGCGCGGGATGGGGGTGGTGTGTGGCACCTTCTCGCGGGTCCATCGACCGCTGAACGACGTGAGGTGATCGATGGCCTTCGGGGCGGGCATCGTCGCTTCCAGCCATCCGACTTCGAGGTCGCTGTCGTCCCCGTCGAAGCGGGCGATGTTCTCGATCGTGTGCTTGACCGTCACGATTCCACCCGCGCCGATCGCTGCGGCGAAGGTGAATCGCAGACCGGCGGCACCGTCGGCGGCAACCAGGGTGATCGACCGTTCCGTCGATTCGACGGAGGTCACGACGAATCGCGGAAAGACGGGAATGCCGTCCCGAACGAGCAACCCACCCGGTCTGCCGACCCAGCCGTCCGACTCCTGGGGAAGGATCGAGACCTGCCACGCGGCATCCAGGGTCTGCGGAGGAGTCTGACGGCTGACCGCCGCCGCAAGATCGGCGAGATCGCCATCGGTCAACGGGCCCAGGTCGCGACCCCAGTGCAGGATCGTCGGAAGACCGACTTCTGGCTGACTGAGAACGATGCTGATTCCGTCCCCTCGAAGCACCGTGTAGCCGGGCATCGCCGAGGTTGCAGTCATGGGTTGTCTTTTCTCAATGGTGGACACGGGCATGACATCACCCGCGATCGAGGACTCATGTGCGGTCACGACCGAGTCCATCCGTCGTCTGCTCCTGCCGGAGAGAGTTCGAGACCGTCGCGGGACCCGAGCCGGCGAAACAGGCCAGGAGCGACCATGCTCATCGGATGTTTCCTTCCCTGTCGGAGGGTTTCGGAAAAGGCCGATCCCCATCCACCATGAAACCATACTTGACGAACTAAATTTACTACGGTAACAATGTCTTTTATCGGGTGCTCTTTTCCGCATCCCCGTAACCGCACCGGTTCATCAGAGGCATCGGTGTTGAGAAAGGATCAATGATGTTCCGTCAATCTGAACGAACTCCGCGGCGTCTTCTCGTGGCCGCAACTGTGGCGACCGCAGCCATGCTCCTCACCGGATGCGGGGCGGGAGCGTCGAGTTCCAGCAGCTCGTCCGGCACCACCCTGGTCGCCTACACGGGTCAGACGGGCGGCTACCAGGTCAACTTCAACCCCTATTCGCCCTCTCAGATCGCGGGCCAGGGCTCGATTTACGAGCCGCTCTTCTTCGTCACCAACGTGAACACCAAGGGGCCGCAGCCGCGCCTGGGCACCAAGTACACGTGGAACTCCGACGGCACCAAACTGTCGATCACCTTGCGCAGCGGGGTGAAATGGTCGGACGGCAAGGCGTTCACCGCTCAAGACGTCGTCTACACCTTCACCACCCTGGCGAAGACCCCCGCCATCAACAGCGTCGGATTCGACGGGACGGCCTCGGCCACGGACAGCACCCACGTCGTGCTGACCTTCCCGCATCCCTCGTTCACGAACGAGGCCAACGTCCTCGGCCGCGTGTGGATCGTTCCTGAGCACATCTGGAAGAGCATCAACCCCACTACCAATGTCATGGCGCACCCGGTGGGCACCGGCCCCTACCTCGCGGGAAACTTCAAGTCGGAGGCCTTCACCCTCGACGCCAACCCCACTTATTGGGGCGGTGAGCCGGATCTGAAGCACATCCGATTCCTCTCCCTCTCGGGGGCGAACGCCACTGTCGACGGGCTCAAGGGCGGATCGATCGACTGGGCGGGTGGTCCGGTTCCCAATATGAACTCGGTGGCGAAGAGCTACCCGGGATATGGCTCCGTCACGGTGACCTCCGCACAGACCGTGCTGGAGGCCTGCTCGAACACGGCCCTCGGATGCGCCGGTCCGCAGGTGGATCCGGCCGTGCGGCACGCAATCTATGAAGCACTCGACCGCAACCAGATCAACCAGCTCGCCTGGCAGGGGACCTCGAGCGGGATCTCGCCCACGTTCGCCCTCACGACCACCCAGAAGAGCATCATCTCCTCGTCGATCTCCGACCCCATCGCGAGCATGAAGTCCAAGCCTTCCTCCGCGGAGAAGCTGCTGGAGGCCGACGGCTGGACGAAGGGCTCCGATGGCATCTACGCGAAGGACGGTCAGCGCCTGTCGTTGACGGTTCAGGTGGTGACCGGTTGGAGCGACTACATCACCGCACTGTCCGCGATGACCCAGGAACTCAAGAAGGTCGGCATCGAACTTCAGACGCAGCAGTCGTCGTGGAACGAATGGACGGACAAGAAGGGCAAGGGCAACTATCAGCTGGCGATCGACTCGCTGGCCCAGGGGCCTTCCGGTGACCCGTACTACCTGTACGACAACGCGTTCGCGAGCGTCAACACCGCGCCCGTCGGCACGGTCGCCCCCGGAATCAACGTGGCCAGGTACAGCAATCCGAAGGTGGATGCGGCGATCAAGGCGCTGAGCGTCCTCAACCCGACGGACACGTCGTCGCGCCAGACGCAGTTCGACATCATCCAGGCGAATATCGTGAAGGACATGCCGTACATCCCCGTCCTGACAGCGGGCACCGTGGCTATCTTCAACACGAAGGACTTCACCGGCTGGCCGACCGCGTCCAACCTCTACGCGTCCCCCGTGGTGTATCAGTCGCCGGACGTCTCCGAGATCTACATGCGGCTGAAGGCGAAGTAGCAGACAGCTACGGGCCGTGCGTCATCCACGATTGGTTCTCCTCACATAATGTATTTCCTCAGGAAGATCGGGTTTTACGCCATCGCGTTCTGGGCGGCGCTGACCCTGAACTTCATCATTCCTCGATTGATGCCGGGCAATCCGGTGGACATCTTGCTTGCGAAACTGGCACAGCAAGGCGGTACCGTCAACGCGACGGTTCGCCGGTCGTACGAATTGCTGCTCGGCGGCAACTCGGGCGAGCCGATCTGGAACCAGTACGTCGCTTATCTGGGCAACGTGTTCACCGGAAAGCTCGGAATCTCGGTCAGTGTGTTCCCCACCCCGGTGTCGACCGTCATCGCGCAAGCGCTCCCATGGACGATCGTGCTGGTGGGCGTCTCCACGATCCTCGCCACGATACTCGGAGTCGTGCTCGGCGCCGTCGTCGGGTGGAAGCCGGGAACCTGGCTGGATTCGCTGATTCCGGCCACCACGATCCTCGCGGCCGTTCCGTACTTCTGGCTTGCGCTGCTCCTGGTCTATCTGTTCTCGACCCTGCTCGGATGGTTCCCCTCACAGGGAGGGTATGACGTCGTTTTCGATCCCGGCTGGAGTTGGGGGTTCATCCTCTCGGCCATGCGATATGCCATCCTGCCGGCCCTGACGATCATCATCGCGTCCATCGGAGGCTGGCTGCTCGGAATGCGCAACATGATGGTTTCGACGCTGTCCGAGGATTTCATCGTCACCGCATACGCGAAAGGACTGCGGGACAAACGGATTCTCACGTCGTATGCCGCACGAAACGCCGTGCTGCCGTCGATCGCAGGATTCGCCATCTCGCTGGGGTTCGTCGTCTCCGGCTCCATCGTGACCGAACAGGTGTTCTCCTATCCGGGGATCGGCTCGAAGCTGCTCGCCGCCGTGCAGAACAACGACTACGCCCTCATGCAGGGGATCTTCCTCTTCATCACCCTTGCCGTCCTCGGCGCGAACCTCATCGTCGATCTGTTCTACGGCGTGATCGACCCGCGCACCAGAGCGGGAAACTAGGAAGTGCGCGAATGACGAACATTGGTCCGAGTACGGAACCGTCGGTGACCGAAGCCCTTGAGCCCACCAAGCCGACCCCGCCGCAGGACAAAAAATCCCGACCCGCCGCATGGCGGCAATTGCTGCCGACGATGACTCCCGCGCTCGCGACCGGTCTCATCATGAGCGGTGCGATCGTGCTGTTCGGCCTGATCGGTCCCTTCCTCGTCCAGGATCCGGCGACCATTCGCGATATCGGCATGGTCCCGCCCTCCGGCGCCCATCTGCTCGGCACCACCCAGACCGGACAGGACGTACTGGCCCAACTGGCCAACGCCACGCGAGGATCGCTCGAGATCGGCTTGATCGTGGGCGTTCTCTCCACCCTGATCGCTGCGTTGATCGGCATCTTCGGGGCGTATTCAGGCGGGCTGGTCGACGAGGGCTTCTCGCTGTTCTCGAACGTGTTCCTGGTGATTCCTGGTCTCCCGTTGGTGATCGTGATCTCCGCCTTCGTGCCGCAGGAACAGCGGGGGCTCTGGACGATCGCCGTGGTTCTGGCGGTCACCGGCTGGGCGGGCGGCTCGCGGGTACTCAGGGCGCAGACGCTCTCCCTGCGCAATCGCGACTACGTGGCCGCTTCCCGGGTCGCCGGCGAACGGACGCTTCGCGTCATCGCTGTGGAGATCTTCCCCAACCTGCTCCCGGTCATCGCATCGCAGTTCGTCTTCGGGGTCATCGCCGCGATTCTCGCCGAGGCCGGACTGTCGTTCCTCGGACTCGGTGCTTCGAATTCGTCGACCCTCGGCACGATGCTGTATTACGCGCAGAACGGGTTCGCGCTCCAGCTCGGCGCATGGTGGTGGTTCATGCCCCCCGGCCTGATCATCGCCTTCCTCGGGTGCGGGCTCTCGCTGATCAACTTCTCGATCGATGAGGTCATCAACCCCAAGCTGAAGAACGTCCGCCGATACAAGAAACAGCTGAAGCTCGGACAGAAGGCCGCGCGCCAGAGAACAGTCTCAAGGAGCAGCAAATGACCGAGGCGAGGCGTGCGGTGCTGACCGTGGAGGATCTGACGGTCTCCTATCAGGTGGAGACGCCGGTTCTGGCCGTCAAGAACGTGGACCTCACCATCTCCGAGGGTGAGATCTTCGGTCTGGCGGGTGAGTCGGGCTGTGGCAAGACGACGCTCGCTTATGCGATCAACCGGTTGCACCGACCGCCGGCCGAGATCGTCTCCGGGGCGGTGACCTTCCACGATCGCTCCGGTGATGACATCGACCTCCTCGCTCTCGGTACGGAGGAACTGCGACAGTTCCGCTGGTCGAAATTGTCCATGGTGTTCCAGGGCGCGATGAACGCACTCAATCCGGTCATCGACATTCGTGCCCAACTCGAGGACGTGCTCATCGACCATCGTCCCGATATGCAGAAGAAGGAGCGACGGGAACGATGCGCGGATGTGCTCAGGCGGGTTGGGGTGGATCCCTCCAGGCTGAGCTCGTTTCCCCATGAGCTGTCCGGCGGAATGCGGCAGAGGGTGATGATCGCCATGGCCATGATCCTCGAACCGCAGGTGATGATCATGGACGAACCGACGACCGCACTCGATGTTCTGGTGCAGCGCGACATCCTGCGCGAGATTCTGAGGCTGCGCCAACAGCTGAATTTCGCGGTGATCTTCATCACTCATGATCTGCCTCTGCTGCTTGAGATCAGCGATCGGATCGCCATCATGCGCGCCGGCGAGATCGTCGAGATGGGGGCCGCCGACCAGATCTACAACGCGCCGAACCACCCCTATACGAAGAAGCTGCTCAGGTCGTTTCCGAGCCTGACCGGCGAACGAGGCGACTTCATCCGCACGGGAGCGGACAGCGGGCGGGAGGAGACGAAATGACTCACGTCGCAGTGAGCAATCTGGTGAAGGACTTCTCGATCCGCAAGGGCATGTCACGGATCAAGCTGCACGCGGTGGACGGCGTGTCCTTCGACCTCGTGCCGGGGCGAACCGTCGCTCTTGTCGGGGAATCGGGCTCCGGCAAATCGACCATAGCCAGGATGCTCGCCCGTCTGGAGAAGCCGACCGGCGGCGCCATCGAGGTTCAGCTCGACGATGGAACACCCGTCGTCGGCTCGCTCTACCGTCGGAATGTGCAGATGGTCTTCCAGGATCCGTTCGCCTCGCTGAACCCCTTTCACTCGATCGAGCATCACATCGCTCGCCCGCTTCTCCTCCACCATCGGACCTCCGGCGGCAGAGAGACCCATGAAAGGGTCGTGCAGATGCTCGAGCGGGTCGGGCTCACACCGGCGGAGGAGATCGCCGTTCGCCGCCCGCACGAGCTCTCGGGTGGCCAGCGTCAGCGGGTTGCGATCGCCCGCGCCCTGGCGCCCGGCGCCCAGGTGCTGATCGCCGATGAGCCGGTCTCGATGCTCGACGTGTCGATTCGATTGGACGTGCTCAATCTGATGGCCCGTCTGCAGCGGGAAGACAACCTGGCGGTGCTCTACATCACTCACGATCTGGCGACGGCACGGCACTTCTCCGACGAGATCCTCGTCCTGTACCGGGGACGTGTCGTGGAACGGGGACCGGCGGACGAGGTCATCCTGAACCCGCAACACCCCTACACTCGGATGCTCGCGCAAGCGGCTCCGGATCCCGAGCGGCGCGGAAAGAACCTCTCCGCGGAAGCCCCCGTCGATCGCACGCAGATCGACAACTCGGTTTCGTACGATCACTACCTAAACGCGTGGGTCGGTGCGGGGCGATGACGCCGGTCCGAGAATGCGAGCCGACTACGATCGACATGTGATCCCGGGTGCAGGCGCCAGTTCCTGGCCGAAGATGGGGGCCGCGGAGCGCGCCGCGCTGCTGCAGATCCTCATTCACGGCGCGCTGTCACGGGCCGATCTTGCCGGGCGCCTCGGGTTGTCGCGGGGGAGACTCACCCGGATCACCCGCGACCTCATCGAGAAGAAGCTGCTTGCCGAAGGGGCGACCGAGGCTCGATCGGCGATGGGCCGCCCTTCTGAGCTCTTGGTACTCCAGCCGGCATCCCACCATTTCCTGGGGGTCAAGCTCACGGGCGACGTCCTCTACGCCGTGGTCACGGACCTCGGCGCCAAGATCGTCGCGTCGACCGAGGTGACTCTGAGCTCTCGAAGCGTGACCGACGTCGTCGGCGAGATCGCCGGCGTCGCCAGGCGGTTCATGGAGGAGATGCCGACGCTGACCGCCGTCGGGGTCTCGCTGGCCGGGCACATCAGGCACGAACGCGACGGCGAAGTCGTCGACGACTCGGCATATCTCGGCTGGGACGGGGTGCCCCTGGCCACGCTCGTGGCCGCCGCGACCGGCCTGCCGACCACGATCGAGAACGACGTGCAGGCTCTCACCGCATCAGAACACTGGTTCGGCGCGGGCGCCGGGCTGGATTCGATGGCGCTCGTCACCATCGGGGTCGGCCTCGGAATCGGTTTGGTGATCAACGGGCAGCTCGTCGAGGGCGCCCATGGGCGACCGGGGATGCTGAGCCACATGATCATCGATCCAGCGGGTCCCGTCTGCGGATCGCATCGCGGATGCGTCTCGAGCTTCCTGCCCAACGACTCGATCGTTGCGGCGCTCGAGGTGCCGGGACTGACCTATTCCGGGGCGCTTGCGCTGGCCCGGGCGGGCGATCCGGCGGCGGTGGCGGTGTTCGAACGAGCGGCGAATGCCCTCGGCGTCCTGATCGCCGTCATCGCAAACCTGACCGATCCCCGTAAGGTCGTTCTGACCGGCGACGGGCTCGGACTCTACGACGTTGCGTCGGAGGCCGTGCACTCCGCAGTGGCCGCTTCAACGGACCCGGATGCCGCGCCGATCGATCTCGACGTGCAGCCCTTCGATTTCTCGGAATGGGCGCGGGCCGCTGCCGTGTGTGCGATTCGCGGAATGCTTCGCTGACCAGGCTCAGCTTTCCTCGATGACGGCTACCGCTCCGGCGGGCAGGGGCACCGTGCCCGCGTGATGCATGCCCGTCAGGAGATCCTCTCCCGCCGCTTGTGCCCATCCCTCCTCCGCACCATGGTTGATGAGAAAAAGGAACGACGAGGACGCCGAGGATCGTCGCACCGCTTCCACACCTCTGGACACCGATGCGGTCGGCACCACACCGCTGTCCTCGACCAGACGATCGATGAATTCGGCGAGGTCCGGCGTGCTGAGATCTGTGGAGACATACCACGCTGATCCCTCGGCACCGACGCGGCGTCTGGTGACTGCCGGCCAGCCGGTCAGGTCGCCCGTGCGGTAGCTGGCGAAGACCTCGGCGTCGTCGGTATGCACGAGTTCGCTCGATCTCGTGCCCACCCAGCCGTTGTCGAGCTCGACCGTCTCCTCCGGCGTGAGCGGGTGGAACTCCTCACTCCACGCGCCGAGGACGGCGCGGAACGCGCCGGGATAGCCGCCGGTGAGAACGGTGTTGTGCTCGTCGACGATGCCGGAGAACCAGGTCACCACGACCGTGCCGCCCCTTTCGGCGAAGTCGGCAACGGCGCGCGCGTTCTCGTCCGACACGAGAAAGAGGCCGGGAACGACGATGAGTTTGTAGTGGTCGAGGCTGTGCCAAGGAGGTACTACGTCGACGGTGATCGCGCGCTCGAAGAAGGCGCGGTGCATGGCGCGGACCGTGTCGGCGTACCGGGGATCGTTGGTCGGTTTCAGGCCGCTTTTCAGAGCCCAACCTGCCTCGTTGTCGTGCAGCAACGCCACCTCGACACCGGAGACCCTGCTGCCCTTGACGCGGCTGAGGTTCGAGAGCTGGGCTCCCAACTGGACGGTGTCCGAGAAGATCCGCGTGTCACGACCGGCATGCGGGAGCATGGCGGAATGGAACTGCTCCGTTCCCGACCTCGACGCGCGCCACTGAAAATACATCACACTGTCGGATCCGTGCGCGAGATAGCTCATCGCCTGGCGGAGGCGTTCCCCCGGCCTTTTCGCCTGGTTGATGGCGTACCAGCTCGCCGCGCCGGTGGCGTGTTCCATGAGCATCCAGGGGCCGCCGTGGGAGATGCCGCGCATCCGATCGCCGCTGAACGACAGTTCCTGGTGACGCAGCGGGTCGGGACCGAAGGTGTAGTGGTCGTTCGCGACGATGTCCATCTCGGGCGCCCATCGGGGATAGTCGACCACATCGGGACCGAGACCGACCATGAAATTGGTGGTGACGGGCAGGTCAGGGGTGTACCGCTTCAGAACGGTCTTCTCGGCGAGATACTGATCGAGCAGCGCATCGGAGGAGAACCTCTCGTAGTCGAGAAGCTGCCCCGGGTTGTGGGCGGTCTTCCCGCTCGGCGTGGTGATCTCCTCGAACGACGAATAGCTGTTTCCCCAGACGGCCATTCCCCAGGCCGCATTCACCGCCCCGATCGAACCGTAGCGGCCCTTCACCCAGCGGCGGAAGTGATCGTTCGACACCGGGCAGTGACACCGGGCGTTTCCGCCACCGAGCTCGTTGCCGACGTGCCACATGGCGATCGCCGGGTGGCCCGCGACGTGCGACGCGAGCTTCTCGACAAGTCTCAGCGAGTATTCACGGAACACGGGAGACGAGGGGCACCAGCCGTTTCGGCCACCCGGAGCGAGGGGATGTCCGAACTCGTCCTGCGGCAGGATCTCGGGGTGGAGCCGGTGCAGCCACATCGGAACCGCAGCCGTCGGCGTGGCAAGGTCGACCCGGATGCCGTTCTCATGGAGCAGGTCGAGCAGCTCGTCGATCCAGTCGAAGGTGAACTCGCCGTCGCGCGGCTCGTATTTCACCCAGGAGAATACGCCGAGCGTCACCAGGTTCACTCCGGCTTCGCGCATCAGCGCCATGTCTTCGAGCACGGTCTCGCGCGTCCACTGCTCGGGGTTGTAGTCGCCTCCGAAGGACAGCCCCGTCGTCGGCCAGGGGGATGCGACGGGGCGGGAATTCGGTGACATGGCATTCTCCTGAGGGCGGTGGTCGGGCGCCCCACACCGGGTGGAGCTCCTCGCTTTGCGACTTATTTTGTTTACTTGATAAAGTTTATGCACCCGATCCCCGCCGGACCAAACGATTGATCGAGAAGGCCGGCCCTGCTGGCGTCTCGACCATCTCTCGACCATCTCTCGACCAGAAACGGAAATGACACCCCATGACTACCGGCACGCCCGATTTTCGCGATAGCGGACTCCGCTTTCCCGACACCTTCATTTTCGGCGCGGCCACCGCCGCCTATCAGATCGAAGGGGCGGTCCACGAGGCGGGTCGCGGTCCGTCCATCTGGGATACGTTTTCTCACTCTCCGGGCAACGTCCTGGGCGGTGACACGGGTGACGTGGCCGACGATCATTTCCATCGTCTGGAAGAGGACCTCGATCTCATCGCGTCCCTCGGGCTCGATGCCTACCGCTTCTCGATCGCGTGGCCGCGCATCCAGCCATCGGGTCGGGGCCCGGCGAACGAGGCGGGCCTCGAGTTCTACGGCCGGCTCGTCGACGGGCTCGTGGCACGGGGTATCAAACCGATTGCGACGCTCTACCACTGGGACCTTCCGCAGGCCCTCGAAGACGAGGGCGGTTGGAGGAATCGGAGAACCGCCTACGCCTTTGCCGATTACGCGCGGATCGTCGGCCGGGCGCTCGGAGACCGAGTGCACACCTGGACGACACTCAACGAGCCGTGGTGTTCGGCGTACCTCGGCTACGGCTCCGGCGAGCATGCACCGGGCAGGCAGAGTGCTCTCGAGGCGTTCACCGCCGTGCACCACCTCAACCTGGCGCATGGACTGGGGGTGCTCGCCCTTCGCGAGGTGGTGCCCGCCTCCGCCCGGATGTCGATCACTCTGAACCTGCACGTCGTCCGTGGGGAGGCAGAAGCCGCGCGGCGCCTCGACGCGATGGGAAACCGTGCATTCACCTGGCCGTTGCTGAAGGGGGTCTACCCGGCCGATCTTCTCGCCGACACGCGCACCGTCACCGACTGGTCATTCGTTTGTCCCGGTGACCTTGAGATCGTCAACCAGCCGCTCGACGTGCTTGGCGTCAACTACTACTCGACGAGCCTGGTCCGCGAGAGCGCCGCCTCGGAGGCGCAGCCGGCCGGCGACGGTGCGTCGGCCTGGCCGGGCACGGGGGACATCGAATGGCTGGAACAGGCGGGCCCGCGCACGGAGATGGGGTGGAACGTCGATCCTTCGGGGCTCGTGGAACTGCTCGAATCGCTGCGGGACGAGTTTCCCGGCCTCGCGCTGATGGTCACCGAGAACGGAGCCGCGTACACCGATGTTGTCAGCGACAACGGGTCTTCCGTGCACGATTACGACCGCATCGACTTCCTGCGCCGCCACTTCACGGCCGCCCATCGCGCCCTCGAGAGCGGAGTCAACCTCATCGGTTTCTTCGTCTGGTCGTTGATGGACAACTTCGAGTGGGCCTACGGCTACTCGAAGAGGTTCGGAATCGTGCGGGTCGACTATGAAACGCTGGAACGCACCCCGAAGGACAGCGCGCTCTGGTACAAGGACCTCATCGCGGGGCGACGGATCCCCTGACGGACCGTGCGGTCCCGCCACGGCGCGGGATACCGCACCTCGTGGCGGAGAAATCGTCTCGCGGCGGGAGACGCGCCTCCCGCCGTGAGGCAGTTTCTCCCGCCGAGCTCCTTCACGTCGGTGGCGCCGAGGGTGGCGACGCTCTAGGCCGTCATCGCGGCGATCGACTCGGGGGAGAGGGCGTGGTGGATGGCCAGCATGCCCGCCCCGATCACCGCGGCATCCGCCCCGACGGTCGACTGCACGATCGTCAGGTGTTCGGTGGCGAGCGGCATCGAGCGCGAGTAGACGAGTTCCCTGACCCCCGCGAGCAGGTGCTCGCCGGCCTGGGCCATGGACCCGCCGATCACGATGACGGACGGGTTCATCAGGCTCACACAGGCGGTGAGCACCTCGCCGAGGTCCCGTCCCGCCTGACGCACCGCCTGGATGGCCTGGACGTCGCCTCGCTTGACGAGATCGATGACGTCCTGGCCGGAGCGCGTCTCCAGGCCGGCCGACCGGAGCGCGGCCGCGATGGCGGGACCGGACGCCATCGCCTCGAGGCATCCGTTGTTGCCGCAGTGGCAGGGCACGCCGGCTCCGCGGGCGATCTGCACGTGGCCGATGTCCCCCGCGATGCCCTGGGCTCCGCGCTGCAGCAGGCCGCCGGAGATGACGCCGGCCCCGATGCCCGTCGCGACCTTCACGAAGAGCAGATGCTCGGCATCCGGCCACGCGGCGGCGCGCTCGCCGAGCGCGGAGATGTTGACGTCGTTGTCGACGAGCACGGGCACCTGAAGGTGCTGCTGCACCCAGCCGGGCACGTCGAAGCCGTCCCACCCCGGCATGATCGGCGGATGCACCGGCCGGCCGGTGCTGTGCTGCACGGGTCCCGGAAGTCCGATCCCGATCGCGATGAGCTCGCCGTGCTGTCTGCCCAGGCCTGCGAGCAGCGCGCTGCCCTGCTCGACCATCCAGCCGAGGACGACCTCCGGCCCGTCGGCGATGTCGATCGCCCCGCGGTGGTCGGCGAGGACCGTGCCGGTCAGATCGGTCACCGCGATGACGGCGTGGGATGCGCCGAGGTCGGCGGCGAGCACCACCCGCGCGCCGGGATTGAGGGCGAACCGGGAGGATGGCCGTCCTCCCGTCGAGACGGCGTCGCCGACGGGGGCGATGAGTCCGAGATCCATGAGGGCGTCGACGCGGAGGGCGATGGTCGAGCGGGCCAGCCCCGTCGTCTCGGCCAGCTCGGCACGGGTGCGCGGCCTGCCATCCCGGAGCAGCTGAAAGAGCTCGCTGGCCCCGCTGGCGCCGAGCGCGGAACCACGGCTGACATCGACCATGGGCACATTCAACCACAGGGCGGTCCTCGCGCCCGGCACTTTTGCCTGACAACTGGCATAAGGTGACTGATCTATGTCAGAATCGGCGACATGAGCAGCGAGGCCGCAGGGGCACCCATCCGTGCCGGATTCATCGGTGCCGGATTCATGGCGGAGGTGCACAGTCGCGCGGTGCGTGCCGCGCGGGGTCTGCCATACGGGATCGCCAGCTCCACCGCCGAGGGTGCGGCCCGGGCGGCCGACCGGCTCGGCATCGTTCGGTCGTACGAGACGGCGGAGCAGCTCATCGCCGATCCGGACATCGACGTGATCCACGTATGCACCCCCAACACCTCCCATGCCGGCTACGCCAGCGCGGCGATCGCGGCGGGCAAAAACGTCGTCTGCGAGAAGCCGCTGGCGACCTCCGTGCCCGACGCGGAGCGGCTCGTGGCCGAGGCGAGCGTCGCCGGCGTCACCGCGACCGTCCCGTTCGTCTATCGTTTCCACCCGATGGTCCGCGAGGCCAGGGCGAGGGTCGCGGCGGGCGAGCTGGGCAGGCTGCTCACGATCGACGGCTCCTACCTCCAGGACTGGCTGCTGCTCGAGGACGATGACAACTGGCGGGTCAGGGCGGAGTCCGGTGGCCCGTCCAGGGCCTTCGCCGACATCGGGTCGCATCTGTGCGATCTCGTCGAGTTCGTCACGGGCGACCGCATCCGGCGGCTCACCGCGACGACCAGGACCTTCTTCCCCGCGCGCTCGACCAGCACGGCCATCACGACGGAGGACGCCGTGGCCGTCGTCGTCGAGACCCGAGGAGGAGCGCTCGGCACCCTCCTCGTCTCGCAGGTCGCCCCCGGCCGCAAGAACCGGCTCGCCATCGAGATCGCGGGAACGAACGAGTCCATCGGGTTCGACCAGGAACAGCCGGAGAGCCTGTGGCTCGGACACCGCGTGGGCTCGCAGCTCGTCATGCGGGATGGCGCGACACTGAGTCCGGATGCGGCGCGCCTGTCGGTGCTGCCGGCCGGGCATCCGCTCGGCTACCAGGACGCCTTCACCGCCTTCGTCGCGGACAGCTATGCGGCGATCGCCGGTGGGGTCCCGGATGGTCTGCCCCGGTTCGAGGACGGCGCCAGAGCGGCGCGGATCACCGAGGCGGTTCTGCGATCGGCCGACGAGGGCCGCTGGATCGACCTAGAAGAGGAGAGTGCACGATGACCGAATCCACGCATCCGGTGACCCTGTTCACGGGGCAATGGGCCGACCTGACCCTCGAGGAGGTGGCCGAGCTCGCGAGCGGCTGGGGCTACGACGGGCTCGAGATCGCGGCATCCGGCGAGCACCTCGACATCTGGCGCGCCGCGGAGGATCCGGCCTACCTCCAGGGACGGCTGGACATCCTGGACCGACACGGGCTGAAGGTCTACGCGATCTCCAACCACCTCAAGGGACAGGCGGTGTGCGACGACCCGATCGACTTCCGCCACCAGGCGATCGTCGGCTCCAGGGTCTGGGGAGACGGCGAGGCGGAGGGGGTGCGCCGCCGGGCGGCCGAGGAGCTGAAACTGACCGCGAAGGTGGCCCGCAGGCTCGGGGTCGACACGGTGGTCGGCTTCACCGGGTCGAAGATCTGGCCGTACGTCGCGCAGTTCCCGCCGGTTCCCGCCGCGGTGATCGACGAGGGGTACCAGGACTTCGCGGATCGCTGGAACCCGATCCTCGACGTCTTCGACGACGAGGGGGTGCGTTTCGCCCACGAGGTGCACCCGAGCGAGATCGCCTACGACTACTGGAGCACGGTGCGCTCGCTCGAGGCGATCGGGCACCGCGAGGCCTTCGGGCTCAACTGGGATCCGAGCCACATGATGTGGCAGGACATCGACCCGGTCGGTTTCATCGTCGACTTCAAGGACCGGATCTACCACGTCGACTGCAAGGACACCCGCCTGCGCCCCAAGAACGGCCGGGCGGGCGTTCTCGGCTCGCACCTGCCCTGGGGCGACCCCCGCCGGGGCTGGGACTTTGTCTCCACCGGGCACGGTGACGTGCCGTGGGAGGATGCGTTCCGCGCACTCGAGGCGATCGGTTACGCCGGTCCCATCTCCGTGGAGTGGGAGGATGCGGGGATGGATCGCCTGCACGGCGCGAAGGAGGCGGTGGGCTTCATCCGCTCGCTGCTCTGGAAGCTGCCGACCGCATCCTTCGACGCCGCCTTCAGCAACCAGGACTGACGGCGCTTCAGTTGCCGGAGCCCTGCTGACCCTGGCGCTGCCCGCCGCCGAAGAGGCCTGCGCCCTCGGACACCGAGGTGGCCGTGACCTTCCCGCTGCCGTCGGCCTGGCCGCGCACCGTCACCGTCTCGCCGGCCTTGAGGTCCTTGACGGCGGCCTTCTCTGTCTTCGTCACGGTGGTCGAGTCGGTGGTCGTCACGGTGACCTGGGTGCCGCTCTGCTCCTTGACCACGATCGTGTCGCCGTCGATCGAAACGATGGTGCCCGCCGTCAGCCCGGCGAAGCCGCCGGCGCCGCCGCCCTGACCGGGCGCGCCGCTCTGGCCGCCCGTGCCCCCGTTGCCGGTGCCTCCGCGTCCGGCGAAGCCGCCCTCCTGGCCGCCGAAACCGCCCTGGCGGCTGAACCCGGACGCCTGGGCGGACGTCGCGGTGTTCTGGCCGATGAGGATGCCGCCGAAGAGCCCGATGACCAGCGCGGCCACGAGCGCGAGGACCGGGGTGAGCCACCGGGTCCATGGCCGTTTGACCGGGGCCGGTCCCCCCGCCGCCGGCGTGGGGGTGGTTGGAGCCTGCTGGAAGCCGTCCGGTGAGGTCATGATGTCTCCTTCGTTCTTCTTCTGTCGATGAGGTGTGTGGTGCCCGCTGGACGGGCGTCGATCAGCGATTGCCGCCGAAACGGGTGCCGCCGCCGAGACCGCCTCCGCCCGTTCCGCCGCCGAAGCCGCCCGCTCCCGCGCCGGTTCCGCCGAAGCCGCCTCTGGTTCCGCCCAGGCGGTTGGTGTTCGTCGTCGACGTCTGGACATCCGACACGGTGCCGATGACGACGGTCTCGCCCTTCTTCAGTCCGGAGGTGATCTCGGTTCCCACGTCGCCGACCACGCCGGTCGTCACGGTCACGGCGTTCGTCGTGCCGTCCGCGGCCACGACCTTGACGGTGGAGATGCCGTTCGTGGTGGTGATCGCGGCGGTGGGAACGTAGAGGGACTGCTTGCCGGAGGTGGTGGTGGTGATCGTCACCGTGGTCGTCTGCCCGAGGCGCAGGTCCTTCGGTACGGCGTCGAGGGTGATGGTCGTCGCGTAGCTGACCGTCGAGTTGGTCGTCGTGGCGGTGGGCGCGATCGCGGTGACCGTGGCGGTGGCCTTCTCGTCGGTCAGCGCAGGGAAACCCATGGATGCCGCCTGGCCGACCTTCACGGAGGCGATGTCGGTCTCGGCGATGTTCGCGGTCACGACCAGCCGAGAGACGTCGGCGATCGTCACGAAGCCGGAGGAACCGGAACCGCCCGAAGACGATCCGGCCGAAGACGATCCGGCCGACGAGGAGACGGTTCCCGTCGGGGTGACGGTCTCGGCGGTGCTGCCGGCCTGGACGCCGGAGCCCGGCGTCCCGGAGACGGCGACGACGAGCCCGGCGATCGGGGCGGCGAGGGTGGCCGCCGCGAGGTTCGTCTTCGCGGTGTCCACCGCATCCTGGGCCGTCGCCAGCTGGCTCTGCGCCTGGGTGACCTGCGACCTCGCCGAGGCGACCGTCGAGGCGGCGGAGGCGCTCCGGGACTGTTGGGAGTCCGGGGACTGCTGGTCGCCCTGTGACTGCTGAGCTCCCTGGCCGTCTCCGGCCGTCTGGGCGGTCGTCGTCGTGGTCTGCGCTGCCGCCGTGGCTGCTGCCGCCGTCGCGATGACGAGGGCCGCCTTGGCGTCGGTGAGCTGATCCTCCGCGCTGCTCAGGTTCGTGGTGGCCGAGGCCAGGGCCGCGGACAGCGCCGTGGTATCGAGGGTGCCGAGCGTCGCTCCGGCGGCCACGGTCGTGCCGGGAGCGACGGCGACGGTCGCGATCGTGCCGGCCACCGCGAACGAGGACGACACCTCGTGAACGGGGGCGATCGACCCCGTGGTGCTGATGGTGGCGCTGACGACGCCCTTCTGCACGGTGCTCGTCAGCTGGGTGGTTCCGGGAGAGCTCGGGGAGAACGGATGCGTCAGAACGAGGACTCCGCCGACGATCGCCGCGAGGACGATGACGGCCAGGACGGTGTTCACCAGAACGGGCCGTGCGATTCTCATGAGGAGACCGTGCCCGTCGAACCTATGTAAACCATAAGGACGGACTGGGTAACCGGCCTATAGAGCGCTGGCCCCGGTCTCCCGGGGCCAGGCGAGGCTACTCGTTCGAGCCGGAACCGGTCGGCGGGGTGCCCCCTCCGAAGCCGCCGGTGAGGGCGCCCTCGGTCACGGTGGTCGCCGCGACGGTGCCGTCGGAGCCCGTTGTGCCCCGCACGGCGACGGTGTCTCCCTTGGCGAGATCGGAGACCGTGCCGTCCTCCGTCTTGGTCACCGCGGTGTCGGAGGTCGTGGTGACCTTGACCGTCGAGCCGTCGGTGAGCTTGAGCGTTATGGTGTCGCCGTCGACCGACTGGACGGTTCCCGCGGTGAGTCCGCCGCCGGCTCCCGTCCCGCCGCCCTCCGCACCGCCGGGGAATCCGCCCTCCGCGCCTCCGGAGAAACCGCGCCCGGCAGCGGTCTGACTCGTGCTCGAGCCATTGTGGCCGATGAGGATGCCGCCGAACAGTCCGATGGCGATGGCCGCGACCAGGCCGAGCACGGGCGTGATCCAGCGCCTCGCCCCTCTCTTCTTCGTCGGTTCGGTGGTCTCGGGGGTCTGAGCGGCCGGAGCCGGGTTCGTGGTGGGCATTGTCTTCGCTTTCTTGTGGAGGTTCAGATGGCCCTGAGGGCCTGGATGGGTCGCATGGCGGCCGCACGAGCGGCGGGGTAGACACCGAAGAAGACCCCGATGGCGACCGAGACGCCGAGGGCGAGCGGAATGGAGTAGCCGAGGATGACCGGCTGGGTGCCGTTGATCTCGTATCGCGAGCCGATCAGGGCCGCGACGATCCCGAGGATGCCGCCGAGCAGGGTGAGGGTGGCCGCCTCCGCGAGGAACTGCCCCAGGATGGCTCCCCTGGTCGCACCGAGGGCCTTTCGGATGCCGATCTCCCTCGTGCGCTCGGTGACGGTGACGAGCATCACGTTGGTGACGCCGATGCCGCCGACGAGCAGGCTGATCGCCGCGACCGCGCCGAGCAGGACGGTGAAGCTCGTCGCGCTCGCCGCCGCGGTCTCGAGCAGCGTGCTCTGGTTCGTCACCGTGAACGGCTCGTCGGTCGTGTCGGTGACACCGAGCAGCTGGTTGAGCATGACGGTGACCTCGCCCTGGGCCGCCGTAACGGCATCCGAGCTGGTCGCCTGGACGGTGAGCGAGCTGACCGCCCCGTAGCCGGTGTAGGACTTCTGGACGCGGGTGATCGGCGCGATCACGACCGTGTTGGGATCGTCGAAGCCGGTGGTGCTCTGACTCGCGAGCACCCCGACGACGGTGAATGGACTGCCGTCGATCGAGATCTGCTGGCTGAGCGCCGAACCGGTCGGAAAGAGGGTCGTGGCCAGCTCCGAGCCGATCACCGCGACCTTGGCCGAGGTGGTCACATCGGCCTTGGTGAAGGAGCTGCCGGAGGCGATCTTCGCCGTCGACACATCGAAGTACCCCGCCGTGCTCCCGACCACGGAGGTGCTGTCGGCCGACGCGGTCGCCGAGGAGACGGTGAGGCTCGTGCTCACCTGCGGGACGACCTCCTTCACGTGCCCGAGGCCGGCGGAGGCGAGCTGGTCGCTCACTGCCGTGGTGATCGTCTTCACGCTGGTCGAGGTCGCCGCCGTGGCGGTCTGGCCTCCGCCTCCTCCGCCACCGCTGGCGCGGACCGTGAGGGTGTTGGTGCCGAGGCCCGCGATGGCGTTCTGCACGGTCTGGGCGGATCCGTTGCCGACCGCGAGCAGGAGGATGACCGAGCCGACGCCGATCATGACGCCGAGCAGGGTCAGGACGGACCGGAGCTTGTTGGCGGTGACGCCCCGCATGGCCGAACGGAGGATCTCGAGAAAGCTCATCGGATGCCTCCGGCCGTGGTGGTGCGATCCGAGACGATAAGACCGTCGCTGATGGTCAGCACCCGGTGGGCACGATCGGCCACGTTCTCCTCGTGGGTGATGATGACGATCGTGCGGCCGACGGAGGCGAGCGAGTCGAGGATCGACAGGATCTCCTCCGTCGACTCGCTGTCCAGGTTCCCGGTCGGCTCGTCGGCGAGCACGAGTGTCGGCGAGGTGACAAGCGCTCTCGCGATCGCCACGCGTTGCTGCTGACCGCCGGAGAGCTGTTGCGGCTGGTGATCCGCACGATTGGCCAGTCCCACCGAATCGAGCGCCTCGAGCGCAAGCCGCCTGCGCTCCGCCCGCTTGACCCCGCCGTAGACGAGCGGGAGCTCGACGTTCGCGAGGGCGCTCATCCGCGGCACGAGGTTGAATGACTGGAACACGAAGCCGATCTCCTGGTTGCGCACCGTGGCGAGCTCGCGCTCCGTCAGGGTGTTGACGTTGTTGCCGGCCAGCTCGTAGACGCCCGCCGAGGCGATGTCCAGGCAGCCGAGCAGGTTCATGAGCGTCGACTTGCCGGAGCCGGATGGCCCCATGATCGCCAGGTAGTCCCCGGCGGCGACGTCGAGGTCGATCCCCCGGAGGGCATGCACCGCGGCCTCACCGGTGCCGTAGACCTGGTGGATGCCCGCCAGCCGCAGGACGAGCGGCGCGGTCCGGTCGACGGGCGCCGTCGTCTCCGTCGAGATGGTCATCAGTTGCCGCCGCCGAATCCGCCGCTCGGGAAGTTCCCGCCGCCGCCTGTCCCTGTGCCGCCGGTCCCCGTGCCGCCGAACCCGCCGCGACCGGTGCCTGAGGTTCCGGTCCCCGAGGTTCCCGTGCCGGTGGAGGAGGTTCCCGTCGAGGCCGCGACCGTTCCGATGACCACGGTCTGGCCGAGCTTCAAGCCGGAGGTGATCTCCGTTCCGGTGTCGCCGACGACGCCGAGCTTGACCGTCTTCGTCGTGGTTGTGCCGGACGACGAGACGACCTTGACCGTCGAGGTGCCGTCACTGGCGGTCGTGATGGCCGCCGTGGGCACGTAGAGGGAGTCGGCGTCCGAGCTGGCCGTCGTGATGGTGACGTTGGCTGTCTGGCCGAGACGCAGGCCGGTCGGGATCGAGTCCAGCGTGATCGTCGTCGCGTAGGTGACGACCGAGTTGCTCGCGGTGGCGACGGGGGAGACGGCGGTCACCTTCGCGGTGGCCGTCACGTCGGTGAGCGCCGGGAAGGTGACGGATGCCGCCTGGCCGACCGTCACGGAGGCGATGTCCGCCTCGGCGATGCTCGCGGTCATCGTCATGTGCGAGACATCCGCGATCGTGACGAAGCCGGAGCTGCTGGAGGTGGTGCTGCTGCTCGTGCCCGTGCTGCTTGCGGTTCCGCTGGTGCTCGTTTCTGCGCCGCTCGTCGAGGTGGACGAGCCGCCGGAGGTGCTGCTGCCGACCGAGCCGTTCACGGCGACGACGAGGCCGGTGATGGGGGCCGTGAGGGTCGCCGCGGCGAGGTTCGACTGGGCCGTCGTCACGGCGTCGGCGGCGTCGTTCACGGTGGACTGGGCCGAGGTGACCTGCTGCTTGGCCGAACTGGTCTGGCTGGTCCCGCCTGTCGTTCCCGCCGCATCCGCCGCCTGGGCCGTGACCAGATTGGCCTTCGCGTCGGCGAGCGCCGACTTCGCGGTGGCCAGGGTGGTGTTGGCCTTGGTCAGCGCCTTGCTGAGGTCCGTCGTGTCGAGGGTGCCGAGCACGTCGCCGGCGTTCACGGTGGCCCCGAGCGAGGTGTTGACCGTGGCGATCGTGCCGGAGACGGCGAAGGAGACGTTCACCTCGCTCGCCGGGGCGATCGATCCGCTCGCCGTGATGCTGCTCGAGACCGTGCCCTGTTGCACGGTGGAGGTGAGCTGGCTGGCGGAGGAGGTGCTGGCCGAGGCGAAGGGATTGGCGATCAACAGATAGCCGCCAACCAGCGCGATGAGCGCGAGGGCGCCCAGCACGCTGTTGACCAGGACGGGTCGGGAAATCTTCATGGTCCGACCGTGGCGGCCGAAGCTATGTAAAGGGTAAGGAGCGGCTATAGGCGGACCCTGAGTTGCCGGCTCCGAGGCGAGCGGTGAGGTGGCGGGCCGCGCCTACCTTCTGGTCCCGAGGAAGAGGCCGAGCCAGAACGCGGCGACAAAAGCCACGAGACCTCCGGCGAGAAGACCGAGCATCACCCCCGGGGTGGCATATCCCATGACGATCAGCGCGACGAAAGCCGCAGTCACCAGCACGAGGAAGGCGCCGAGGCAGGCGACGATCGCCCACAGCCATCCGTAGTCCGTCGCGACGATCCGGCGATCGCGGGAGAGCACAACGAGGCGCAGTCCGATGACGGCGATGGCCTGCCAGCAGGCGGTCGCGACGATACCCCAGACGATCGACGGGATCGCGATCGGTTCCATCTGCGGGTAGATGTCCACCGCGCGATACACCTCGTGCGGAAACACCCAGGCCTCCACGGCCACGCACCCGAGCAGCGCGAGGACGAGCACGACGATCAGTGTGGTCGAGGTTCCGCGACGCATCTCTGGCTCCTGGCGGGGTGGGGCGGTGCGGCAAATACTGGGTAATCCACATGTTAGCCACATCCGCGTCGTCGTCGCCGATCCCGCGCGGCTTCCTCCTTCCCGTGCTCCCAGGCAAGACCTGGGTTGAACATAGGGTTCTCATAGGAAACGGGCCATAGTGGGAACGGTGAGCATAGACGATTCCAAGAGTTTCCCCACCCAGCAGACCGGCCCCAAGCTGCGCAGGGCCGACGGCTCCGCGGTGCGGGTCGTCGTCGTCGATGACGAGGCCACGTTGAGCGATCTGCTCAGCATGGCGCTCCGCTACGAGGGCTGGGAGGTGCGCACGGCCGCCGAGGGCCGCGCGGCGATCGGCCTCATCAGGGAGTTCCAGCCGGACGTCGTTGTGCTCGACGTCATGCTGCCCGACATCGACGGGCTCCAGGTGCTCAAGCGGCTGCGGGCGGATGGCCAGGACACACCCGTGCTGTTCCTTACCGCGAAGGATGCGCTCGACGATCGCATCGCCGGCCTCACCGCGGGTGGCGACGACTACGTCACCAAGCCGTTCAGCCTCGAGGAACTCGTGGCCAGGCTGCGCGGGCTCATCCGTCGTTCCTCCATCGTCGTCGCCGACTCCGCCGACCCGCTCCTCCGCGTGGGCGACCTGGTGCTCGACGAGGAGAGCTACGAGGTGCGCCGCGACGGCCGGCTCATCGAGCTGACCGCCACGGAGTTCGAACTGCTGCGTTTCCTCATGCGCAACCCTCGTCGGGTCATGAGCAAGGCGCAGATCCTCGACCGGGTCTGGAGCTACGACTTCGGCGGACGGTCGAGCATCGTCGAGATCTACATCTCCTATCTGCGCAAGAAGATCGATGCCGGGGCCGCACCCATGATCCACACCGTGCGCGGTGTCGGATACATGATCAAGGCCGCCGGATGACACGTCCCGCGCGGGGCCCGTGGTCGCTGCGCCGACGGCTCGTGCTGGCCATCGTCGGCCTCCTCGCGATCGTCTCGATCGTCATCGGCGCGGTCAGCGTTCTCGCCATCCAGAGCAATCTGATGAACCGGCTCGACGGCCAGCTGGATGCGGCGACCGGGCGATCTCAGACCGGACTCGGTCCTCCCCAGGGCGGCGGAACGGAGAACTCGGTGGATCGCTTCCTCGGAACGGTTCAGCGACAGGCGCCGGGGACCGTCATCGCGCTCGTCTCCGACGGTGCGGTCCTCGGAGTGGTCAAGACGGAGGCCGGCCTCGGGCAATACCTCACCGCGGCGCAGAGCAAGATCCTGGCATCCGTCTCCTCCAAGCAGGCGGTGAGCATCGGCCTCCCCGGCGGCCTCGGCGATTACCGGGCGATCTCCATCACCCTGGCGGGCGGCGACCGGGTCGTCACGGGGCTGCCGCTCGGCGACGTGCAGGCGACCATCGTGCAGCTCATCGTCGTGATCGCGATCATCACGGGCGTCGGCCTCATCGCCGCCGCCTTCGTCGGAGCGCTCATCGTGCGGGTCGCTCTCCGGCCGCTCGAGCGCGTGGTGTCCACGGCGACCCGGGTCGCCGAGCTCCCCCTCGATCGGGGAGAGGTGGCGCTCGCGGTCCGTGTACCGGAGTCCGACGCGGATCCGCGCACCGAGGTCGGCAAGGTGGGAGCCGCCATCAACCGGATGCTCGGGCACGTGGCATCCGCCCTCACCGCACGGCAGGCCAGTGAGAACAAGGTTCGCCAGTTCGTCGCGGACGCCAGTCACGAGCTGCGGACCCCGCTCGCCTCCATCCGCGGCTATGCGGAGCTGACCCGGCGCGGCGACTACGAGCTTCCGGCGGACGTGGTGCATTCGATCGGCCGGGTCGAATCGGAGGCCACGCGCATGACGTCGCTCGTGGAGGACCTGCTGCTGCTCGCGCGTCTCGACGAGGGGCGTGATCTGCGGAGCGCGCCGCTCGACCTCTCGAGACTGCTCATCGACGCGATGAGCGATGCCCACGCGGCGGGGCCGGACCACGAATGGTCGCTCGACCTGCCGGAGGAGCCGGTGATCGTCGACGGAGACGATGCACGGCTGCATCAGGTCATCGCCAACCTGCTGGCCAACGCCCGCGTGCACACGCCGCCCGAGACGCATGTCGTCGTCGCCCTCGCCGTCGAAGAGGGTTTCGCCGTCGTCACGGTGACGGATGACGGGCCGGGCATTCCCGCCGACCTCCTGCCGGTGCTCTTCGAGCGCTTCGCCCGTGGCGACAGCTCCCGGTCGCGCGCGGCGGGCAGCACGGGGCTCGGACTCGCGATCGTCAGCGCCGTCATCGAGGGACATCACGGAACCGTCGACGTGGAGAGCGAGCCCGGCACCACGGTGTTTCGCGTCCGCCTTCCCCTGTCGACGCAGGTGGACTAGGCATCCGCGTTCCCGTCCGGGTGGGAGACTGGAATCCTCGTGTCCAAAGGAGAACAACATGCGTATCGCCGTCACAGGAGCCTCGGGAAAACTGGGGCGTTCCGTTGTGAGCCACCTCAGGGACGTGGGCAACTCCGTCATCGCTCTCGACATCGTCGGCGAGCGTGGGCCAGGCTTCACCCAGGTCGACTTCACCGATTACGGGCAGACCGCCGACGCGCTGTTCAGCATCAATGACAGGCACGACGGACTCGATGCCGTCGTCCACCTCGCGGCGGCTCCCGCCGGCGGGATCCTGCCCGATTCGCGGACCTTCCACAACAACATGATGGCGACCTTCAACGTCTTCCAGGGCGCGCGCAGGGCAGGGATCAAGCGCATCGTCTACGCCTCGAGCGAGACCGTGCTCGGGTTGCCCTTCCTGACCCCGCCGCCGTACATCCCGGTCGACGAGGAATACGACACGCGGCCGGAGAGCGTCTATTCGCTGACCAAGCACCTCGAGGAGCAGCTCGCGATCAAACTCGTCCGCTGGGATCCGGAGTTGAGCATCACCGCGCTGCGGTTCTCCAATGTGATGGACCCGGACGACTATGCAGCCTTCCCCGCCTTCGATGCCGATCCGGGCTTGCGCAAGTGGAACCTGTGGGGATACATCGACGGCCGCGACGGCGCCCAGGCGGTCGAGAAGGCACTGGCCCTCGGCAAGCCGGGCTTCGAGGCCTACATCATCGCTGCGGCCGACACGGTCATGAGCCGCTCGAGCGCCGAGCTCGCCGCCGAGGTGTTTCCCTCCGTCACCGTGACGAAGCCGCTCGCCGAGAACGAGACTCTGCTCTCGATCGACAAGGCGAGAAGGGACCTCGGTTACGCGCCGCAGCACTCCTGGCGCGATCACGTCTGAGGCCTGAGGTCGGCCCGCCCAGCCCCGCCCGCCTTGCCCGGCCCATCCCGCCCAGCGCCCTTCCACATCCACTCAACTGTCACGAACTGCTCCCTGGCCCGCTCAAGCAAGCAGTTCGTGACAGTTGAGTGGGGAGGTAGGGACGGGATGGCTGAGGGCGGGACGGGCGAGGCAGGCGGGACGGGATGGCCGGGGCCGGTTGCGCCGGGAGCCGGGCATCGCGTAGGCTGAGCGGAGCCAAAGACCGCCGGTCATCGGCGTGCCGCGACTTTTACCAGTCGTTGCCGTCGATCGAAGGTTCGCATAGTGCGAAGACCTGCGCAGGTGTACCAGAGAAACCGCCCTTGGGTTGTGCTCCGTGCGCTTGCGCCGGAGCTTTTTTCGTTTGCGAAGCCGTTGACAGGAT
>NZ_DASWPB010000190.1:0-7422 GCF_036404185.1 Lacisediminihabitans sp.
CCGTCGCTCACCGCGACGAAGTCGGTGAAGGTGCCACCGACGTCGATCCCGATCCGTACCCTGCCGCGTGTCACCATGCTGTTTTTCTTCCTGTCGAGAGCGGATCGGTCATCTCCGGTTTGCCACGATCAGCCGGTCGCCGATGAGGTTCACGGAGAACACCACCAGGACCGTGGCGATGCCGGGCAACGTGGAGATCCACCACGCCGTCGCGAGGTACGGTTCGCCCTCGGCGACCATGAGACCCCAATCCGCCGTCGGCGGCTGCACACCGAGGCCGAGGAAGGTCAGTCCGGATGCCATCAGCACGGAGCGCGAGAAGTCGAGCGTCGCCGTGACGACGACGACACCGAGGATGGACGGCAGGAGCTGCCGCAGCACGATTCGGATGGGGCCGGCGCCGGCGGAGACCGCCGCGTCCACGAACGGCATGTCCCGCAGGCGCAGCGCCTGCGCTCGGCAGATGCGGTAGTAGGTCGGCCAGCCGCCGAGCGCGATCACGATGATGAGGTTGGACGTGCTCCGCCCGGCGAAGGTGAGGATGGTGATCGCGATGAGGATGCTCGGAAGGGCGAGCTGTGAATCGGACAGCCTACTGAACACCTGGTCGACCCAGCCGCCGAAATAGCCCGCGATGAGCCCGAGCAGGGTTCCGAAAACACCTCCGACGACGACGGAGAGGGCACCGATGAACAACGGCAGCTCGCCGCCGCGGAGCAGTCGGCTGAGGATGTCCCTACCCAGCTGGTCGGTTCCGAGGGGATGCGCTGCGGATACCCCTGGCGGCAGCGCGATGGTGAACAGATCCTGCGTCAGCGGGTTGACCGGGTCGATGAGCGGGGCCGCGACCGCCGAGATGACGACGACGGCGAGCATCCCGACGCCGATCCACAACCCGACATTGCCGCGGAACGGAGCCCGGAAACGTCGGGTCGTGCGCAGGATCGGATCACGGTCGAGCAGGGTCGAGATCGTCGGGGTCTCGGGATCCACGGCGCTCACCGTCGTCCTCCCGTCAGGCGGATTCGGGGGTCGATGAACCCGTACAGCAGATCGACGAGGAGGTTGAGCGCCACGAAGATGATCGACAGCACCGTGACCAGCGCGAGCACCACGGGATAGTCCCGGTTGAGGATCGAGCCGATGGCGAGCTGGCCGATGCCCTGCCAGGAGAACACCTGCTCCAGGATGATCGAGCCGCCCAACAGGGTGCCGAGTTCCAGACCGACGATGGTCACGACCGGCAGCAGCGCGTTGGGCACGATGTGCCTGAGAACCACCTGACGCCGTCCGATCCCCTTGGCGAGCGCGGTACGCGCGAAGTCCTGACCGGCCACCTGTCCGATGCTCTGCCGGAACACCCGTGAGACCGTCGGCATCAGCACCAGCGCGAGGGCGACGGCGGGGAGGATGAGGTGCCGCAGATCGCCGCTTCCCCCGGTGGGGAGGATCCGCAGCCCCACGCCGAAGACCAGCGCGAGCACGATTCCGAGGTAATACGAGGGAAAGGCCTGCAGCAGCCCGACCGGCCAGCTCGTCACGGTCCGGGTGAAAGCATTACGCCCCTGCGCAGCGAGGTATCCGAGGGGCAGTCCCACCGCGAGGGCGAGGACCAGCGCCGTGACCGCGAGCTCGACGGTCGCCGGAATGCGGGCGAACACCACAGCAACGGACGGCTGGTGGTACAGCAGCGAGTCGGGGAAACGCAGTGTCACGGCCTCCTTCAAAAAGATGAAGTACTGCACCCAGAGCGGACGGTCGTAGCCGAGATTGTGCCGGAACTGGTCGACGACGCTCTGAGGAGCGGCGGGATCGACGAGAAGGCGGACGGGGTCACCGGCGAGGTTGAGCGAGAAGAAGACCAGGGTCACCACGATGAGCACGGCGATCGCCGAGCTGATCACGCGAGTGAGCAGATATCGTGCCATCCCTCAGCGCCTTCCCCCGTGTCCCGTCGACCCCGTCCGCCTTTCCCGTCCCCTACTTCGCCACGCCGAAATCGGCCGGAAGGATCCACTCGTCGTCACGCTCGGTCCAGGTGATGTCCTTCGGTACCGCGTAGACCTTGGGCTGCGGGAAGAGGAAGATCACCGGAGCCTCGTCGCGCATGACCGTGACGGCCTTCTCGTAGTACGAAGCGGCCTCCGCGGTCGTCAAGGCGTAACGACCCTTGTTCACGTCGTCGGTGAACTCCGCGTTCTCCCAATACGCGTACGGGCTCCCCGTCTGGAACAGGCCGAGGAAGCGGTCGGTGCTCAACTGCGACTGTGTGAGATACGCCGCCTGCGAGAGCTGGTGCAGGGTGGTGTACCGCTGCAGATACGTGGCGAAGGGCAGGTCGTTCTCCTTGAGGGTGACACCCACCTTCTGCAACTGCTGATTGATCGCCTGGGTGATGTTCTGACCCTCGACGTATGTGCCGATCGGCACGTCGATGGTGAGCGTGAACCCGTTCGGGTACCCGGCTGCCGCGAGGAGTTTCTTCGCCTTCGCCGGATCGTATGGGTAGGGCTTCAGCGACTTGTTGAACCCCACGAAGTAGGGCGTCAACACCTGTCCCTGGCTCTCCGTGGTCGAATTGCCGAGCAGGGATTTGATGATGGTCTTCTTGTCGACCGCGTAATTGAGCGCCTGACGCACCTGTTTGTTGTCCAGCGGCTTCTGCTCGGTGTTCAGCTTGATGAACGCCGCCCGGATGCTGGCAGCCTGCACGAGCTTCAGGGAGGAGACCTGCTTCACGCGGCTGAGGTCCTTCGGCTCGAGATCACCGGCGAACTGGATCTCGTCGGTGATGAGTGCGTTGGCCTCTGCCGTCGCATCCGAGTAGACGTGGTAGCTCACATTCTTGATCGCGGGCTTGGCACCCCAGTAGTTCGGGTTCGCTGTGAGCTGGATGTCCCCCGATGGGGTGAAGCTCTTCACCTCGTACGGGCCGCTTCCGAAGGCCTCCGTGGCGGGCTGATGTGTTCCGGCCCACTCCGGATCGAGAAAGTCGATGTAGGGCAGCACGAGGAACAACGAGACGTCCGGCCCCTTGAGGGTCACGTCGACGGTGTGTTTGTCGACCACGTCGACCGACTTGATCGTCTGCAGGTAGGCGGAGATGGAGTGCTTCGACGTGGGAGAGAGCAGACGATCGAAGTTCCACTTGACCACATCGGCGTCGACCGGCGTCGTGCCGTCGCTGAATACCGCCTTCGGGTTGAGGGTGAAGCGCCACTCCGTCGAGCTCAGCTGCTTCCAACTCGTCGCAACATCCGGATGCGGCTTCTGTTTGGCGTCGACGGAGACGAGCGCGGAGTAGACGGATGCCGCAACGCCGCGATCGGAACGAACGGTGCCGGCATCGGCCGGGTCCAAGGAGACCACGGCGCTCGTGAGGCCGATCGCGATGGACGTTGGCGCCGTGCCCGAGCCGGAACCGCCGGTAGCGGTGGCGGACGATGCACAGCCGGTCATGGCCAGCGCCGCCGTTGCGAGGACCGCGGCTGAGACGAGGACGGGTCTGAATCGAGGCATGAACAACCTTTAGTCGGTGGGTGGGTTGCGGACGGATGACTCTCTAGACGCTATCCAGCACTCCGCGCCCGCGCCGATGCGGGGCGTAACGGTATGTCACACTGGCGGTCGAACGGCCCCGTCCGCACTTGAATGGGAGCCATGACCACAACGCCGACTGTCCGTTCGGACGGACGAGGCGCGCACGTGGTGCTCTCCATCGAAAACCTCGTCATCGAGTTTCCCGATGGCCGTGGCGGATCGGTGAGGGCGGTCGACGGCATCAGCCTGCAGGTCCGCCGCGGAGAGCGAGTCGCCATCGTCGGCGAATCGGGATCCGGCAAGTCGACGCTGGTGTCGGCCGTGCTCGGCCTGCTCGTCCCGTCAGCGCGGATCGTCGGCGGTGAGATCCTCCTGATGGGCCGCGATGCTCGAGATCCTCGGGAGCTCGACCAGCTGCGCGGTCGGGTCGTCGGCTACGTGCCCCAGGACCCGCAGTCGAATCTCGATCCGTTGATCCGCATCGGCGTCCAGGTCGCCGAGGGACCGCGGGCGCACCGGCTGGTCGACCGCGGCGGAGCGGCTGGACGCGCCGTGGAACTGCTCGCGGGTGCCGGCGTCACCGATCCCGTCCAGCGGGCGGCGGCGTATCCACACGAGCTGTCCGGCGGCCTGCGGCAGCGTGCTCTCATCGCGATCGGGCTTTCCAGCCAACCCGAACTCCTCATCGCCGACGAGCCCACCTCGGCCCTCGACGTCACCGTGCAGAAGGGGATCCTCGATCGGCTGGAGCAGATGGTCTCCGCCTCCGGGCTCGCGCTGCTTTTCATCACCCACGACCTGGCGGTCGCCGCCGAACGCGCCGATCGGGTGATCGTGATGCGCGAAGGGCGGATCGTCGAGACGGGCAGTGCCGGCGAGGTGCTCAGCGCACCCCAGCACGAGTACACCCGCGAGCTTCTCGCCGCCGCACCCGCCCTCCACACGGCGAGCGCACCGGAGGCGAGCGGGGAGAGCGAGCTCCTGCTCAGCGCGCAGGATCTGCGCCGCACATTCCGCGTGGGAGGCCGCGAGACGACCGCCGTCGAGGGGGTCTCCTTCCACCTCAACGCGGGGCGTACGCTCGGCATCGTCGGCGAGTCGGGATCGGGCAAGAGCACGGTCGCGCGGATGCTGCTGCGACTGACGGAGCCGACGTCCGGCACCGTGAGGTTCGACGGAGTCGATCCATGGACGATCGGCGGTCACCGGCTGAGAAACTTCCGCCGCGAGGTGCAGCCCGTGTTCCAGGATCCGGCATCGTCGATCAACCCGAGCTTCACCGCGGCACGCGCGATCGCCGATCCCCTGCTCATCAATGGCGATCAGGATGCCCGCGGCCGCCGAGCGCGGGTGAACGAGCTCGCCGATCTCGTCGGCCTGTCCCGTGACCTGCTCGGCAGGCATCCCGACGAGCTGTCCGGCGGCCAGAAGCAGCGCGTCGCGATCGCACGGGCTCTCGCGCTCCAGCCCCGGTTGGTCGTGCTGGACGAGCCCGTTTCGGCTCTCGACGTGCTCGTCCAGGCGAGGATCGTCGACCTGCTCAAGCGACTCCAACGCGAGCTCGGTGTCGCCTACGTCTTCATCTCCCACGATCTCGCGGTCGTGCGCCAGCTCGCCCACAACGTGATCGTGATGCATGACGGCCGCGTGGTCGAGTCCGGTCCGACCGGAGAAGTGCTCGGCTCGCCCAAGGCCGAATACACCCGTCTGCTGCTGGATGCCGTGCCCCGACCGGCGGCATGACCGCCGATGTCTCGCTCGCGCTGATCGGCGTCGGGCCGCGCGGCGCCTCCATTCTCGAACGCCTCACCATGATTCTCCGCGACCGCGACGTGCCGACCGGACTCGTCATCCACCTCATCGATCCGGCTGAACCCGGTCCGGGTGCCGTCTGGCGTACCGACCAGCCGCGGTCGCTGCTGATGAATTCCCCGGTCGGGAGCACGACGCTCTTTCCCGACACCTCGATGACCACGCTGGCGCCGCCCGCCGCAGGTCTCACCCTGTTCGACTGGTGTCGCGCCGTCGTCGCACAGCATGACGGTGTAACGGGCGATGATGCCTCGGAGCCGACCGGAATGCTCGCGGAACAGCCGGTCGCCGGAGTTCCCGGCACCTACCTCGGTGAGATGCGCGGCCTCACGGCGGACGGCTATCCGAGCCGAGCCATCTACGGCCTCTACCTGCGCTGGTTTCTCCGTCGGACGCTGGCGATGCTGCCCGCCGGCGTCGAGGTGCGGGAGCATCGCACCCACGCAGACGATGTCGAACGTCTTCCGGACGGCCGATACCGCGTCGCACTGGCCGACAGCGACCCCCTCGTGGTGGATGCCGCGGTATTGTCGCTCGGCTGGCTGCCCGCGGTGGAGGAGGGCGCACCCGCATCGACAGCCCGGCGGATCGCCCCCGCCACCGCGATAGACCAGAATCTGGACGCCATCGCGCCGGGCGAACACCTGATCGTCCGCGGCTTCGGCATGAACTTCTTCGACAGCATGGCGCTGCTCACCGAGGGTCGCGGCGGTCGATTCATCTCGCGGGCCGGGCGTCTTCGCTACCAGGCGAGCGGGGCGGAGCCCGTGCTGCACGTGGGATCCGGCCGCGGAGTGCCCCACCGCAGCAAGTCCGAATTCTCCCTGCGCTCGCGCATCCGTCTTCCACGGACCGAAGCGGTCGTCGCGGCCCGACTACCCGACCGACGCCCCATCGATCTCACGCGCGAACTGCTGCCGGCGATCGAGGCGGATGCCCTGGAGGCCTATTACCGCGCACTCGCCGAGACCGATCCCCACTCGATCGGGGGTCGTCTTGACGCCCTCGTCGCGGCGCTCGGTACGCAGAGGGAGCGCTCGGCAGTCGAAGCCTCCGTTTCCGACCCCGGGCTGCGACTGGACCTCCACCGACTGGGCCGCCCCCTCGACGACGACTTCGTCTCGCCCGACGCGTTCGACCAGGCGCTTCGCGAATTCGTGCGACGAGAGCTGCACGAGGGAGGCCGCGAGGTCAGCCCGCTCAAGGTGGCCGCGGCGGTGTATGGGGCCGCACGCAAGGCCGTCGGCCCGCTGATCCGCGGTGGCCAGCTCGTCCCGTCTGACTACGACGGCCCATACCCTCGTTTCTCGGCGCTCGGCGCGGCGCTCGCGGGCGGACCTCCCCCTCGACGGATGGCGGAGCTGGAGGCACTGCTCGACGCCGGAATGGTGCATGGTGTCGGGCCGGACATGCGGGTGACCACGACATCCTCGGGCTTCGAGGCCGAGTCGCCCGCGGTGAGAGGTTCCCGAGTGCACGCGACACATCTGCTTGAGGCCTGGATGCACCGGCCGGCCGTGACGAAGAGCGCCGACCCGCTCCTGCAACGACTCCTCGATCGCGGACTGCTCCGCGCACATCGTGTGGGCGGCATCGAGACGGGAGCGATCGACGTCGACCTCGACACCGGGCGTGCCATCGGCGCGAACGGTGTTGCACAGGATTGTCTGCTCGTCCTCGGAGTCCCGACCGAAGGCGTGCAGATATTCACGATCGTAAGCCCGACCATCGAACCGAACTCCGCCTTCCTGCGCGAGACCGATACGGTCGCCGCGGGGCTCGCTTCGCTGCTGCTGAGCCGACGCTAGCGACGGATACGCCGTGGTGAACGGAGGGAGCGGTTTTCGATCCGTCTGCCCCGACGAGCGGCGAAACGGCTCGATCCTTGACAGTTAGATCTCTAATAGTTAGAGTCCTAATTATGGATGAACCGGAGATGACCACGACGACCAGCCTCGAGCTGGTCCGCTGGATCGGATGGGCCCAGATGCAGGCCGGCCAGGACTGGGTGCGCGAACGCGAGCTCAGCCGCGAGCAGGCCTTCGTGCTCGGCTATCTGGTCCAGAACCC
>NZ_DASWPB010000191.1:0-3829 GCF_036404185.1 Lacisediminihabitans sp.
ACCTCCACGGCGACCGGCAGGTTGAGGTCGGCAACCATGCGCTTCACGAGGAAGACCTGCTGGGCATCCTTCTGGCCGAAGAGCACAACCTGCGGCTGGGCGATGTTGAGCAGTTTCGAGACGACCGTGAGCACCCCGTCGAAGTGTCCCGCGCGGGTGCGCCCCTCGTAGAGGGTGCCGACGGTTCCCGCGGTGACCCTGGTCTCGCTCCCTCCGTTCGGATACATCTCGCGGACACTCGGGGCGAAGACCCAGTCCACGCCGAGCTCGGAGAGCTTGAGCACATCGGCGTCCAGGGTGCGCGGATAGCGGTCGAGATCCTCGGTCGGGCCGAACTGCAGCGGGTTGACGAAGATGGAGACGATGACCACGTCGGCGACCTCGTGCGCCCGCCGAACCAGCGCGAGATGGCCGTCGTGCAGGGCGCCCATGGTCGGGATGAGGGCGATGCGCTTTCCTTGGGAACGAGCATCCGCCGTTCCCGATCGCAGCTCGGTGATGGTCTCGGCTACGGAAATCGGCACCCCTCGATGTTAGTCTCCCCGCTCCCCGCTCCCCGTCCCCGCTCCCCGCTCCCCGCTCCCCGCTCCCCGCTCCCCGCTCCCCGCTCCCCGCTCCCCGCTCCCCGCTCCCCGCTCCCCGCCGGGACGATATCTCCTCTTTCGTCGTGTCACTTCATCATGACGTCACCGCGAACTGACACAACGAAAAAAGATGGATCGTGCCCCGGGCGGCGGGCTCGGCCCATCGGAACAAGTCCCAGCCCATCGGAACAGGAAGGAAGAGGGGCGGCGGGAGGGGGCGAGTCAGTGCGCGCGACGGAGCGCGTTCTCGACCGAGGAGCGCACCAGCGGGGCGAGCATGAGCCCGGGCGAGTCGATGCCGATCGAGGAGAGCAACGACGTGGCCTGGTCGACGATCGCGCTGGAGAAACTGGTCGCCGTCGCGATCGCCTCCGCGTAGGCGGCGCGATCCGCCTCGGCGACGATGATCGGCTCGCCGCCCATCTCCACGACGAGCGCCTGCCCGATGGGCTGCACGGGTGCCGGTGCCGTCACTGCGAAATAGCTGCCGGCCAGCCTGGCCAGATCGACCGTCGTCCCGGTGAAGTCCATGGCCGGGTGGATGGCCAGCGGGATGCCGCCCGCCGCCATCGCCGGCGCGAGAATACCGGTGCCGAATCCGGCCGCGGTATGCATGACCAGCTGACCCGGCTGCCAGGCCCCGGTCGCCGCGAGTCCGGCGACGAGGGCCTCGAGCTCGCTCGCCGGCACCGCCAGGATCACCAGCTCGCTCCGCTCGATCAGCACGGGCACATCGAGGATCGGCGCACCGGGCAGCATGGCCTCGGCCCGTTCCCGGCTCGATTCCGAGATCGCGGAGATCCCGACGATCGCGTGCCCGGCCCCCGCGAGCGCGGCACCGAGCACCGGCCCGACCCGGCCGGCACCCACGATGCCGATGCCCAGGCGGCCGGACCGATCGCGCGGCGGCACACCGGCTCCTGCCGGGCTCATGAGGCCTCCCCCGAACGCCACCGGTGGGAGGTGTCCGCCTCGCCGGCCAGCACGGCCAGCTCGGCGACACGCTCGAAGAACCCGACGGCGGTGTCTCTGTCGATCGCGTCGAGACTCGCCCGAATCGGGCCATTGACCGTGTGCAGGTGGATGTCCGCCAGCCGCAGCATCCGCAGCACCGGACCCTGCACGACGGCCACGCTCTGCAGCCTCGCCTGAGGAACGATGATGAGCCGTCGCCAGAGCGCTCCCTTGCGCAGCAGCAGCGAACCGGGCGCGACCAGAAAACCGTTGCGGCGCCAGGACAGCGGCCGCAGCCAGGCGGCACGCCGCGGCGAATCGGTGAAGGCGTCGTCGCCCTTCGAGACCAGGCCGCTCTCGATCAGGCCGCCCGCCCGCTGCCCGATCAGGTCGGGGAGCATGAGCTCGAGCACCCGGATCACCTCCAGGAGGTTGCCGACCGGGAGGATCGTCGTGTTCGCCTGGTTCTCGGAGCCCCGGCCGGAGGTATGGCTGGCGCGGTTGACCCTGATCTGCCACCAGCCCGCCGGTCGCCAGGTGAGCGGCTGGCTGACCTCGACCGAGTGGATGCGCCCCGGCGGCAGTGTCTCGTTGCTGGTGGAGAGCAGACCGAAGCCCACCCGGATGCCGTCCGGCGTGCCCGCGATGCTGTAGCGCAGCGATTTGGTGAACCGCCGCACGTAGTAGCTGCCGAAGCCGACGAGGCTGGGCAGCACCACGAACAGTCCGAAGAGCTGCCCGGTCAGCGCGATCCAGACGATCGTGCCGGCCACGATGAGCGCGGCGAAGGCCGTGCCCCCGCTCAAGGCGATCGACCCGAGAAGCCGGCCCAGGTGGATCTTCACCACCGAATCCGGCTCGGCGAGCCCCGGGTCGAGCTCCGGGGCGAGAAGCTCCTCCATCCGCCGATCGATCAGGCGACGACCCGCGATCGCGGCGACGGGAGAGGCCTGTGCAACGGTCGTACCGGATGCCCGCCGCAGGATCTCGCGCCGCAGGTCGTCCGCCGCACCGGAGGCCAGGTAGGCGAGCTGCACGTTCGCGTCGTGCCCGGCCTGACTGATCTCCAGCCGCGCCGCGCCGAACAGCCGGGCGAAGAAGGGGCGCACGATGTTGATGCCCTGGATGCGATCGAGCCGCGCCTTCCGATTGGTGCGGAACAGGATGCCGGAGCGCACCTCGACGACCTCGCTGGTGATACGGAAGGTGTGCATCCGCCAGGACACCGAGAAGGCCGCGATGAGCACAAGCAGCACGACGACGATCCCGAGGAGCGCCTGGACGACGAAGCCGTGATTGAGCACGTAGTCCACCGGATCGCCGCCCTCGTCGTAATGCGGAAGGAAGAGGCCGATGAGCCGTTCCCGCAGGTTGGCGAGGACCACACCGAGGATCGCGATGAGCGCGATGCCGCCCTTGAGCAAAGGGGATGCTGGGTGCAGCCGATGCCATTCGCCGTCGGTCAGCCGCGCGACCGTCTCGGGAACCGGCTCCGTCCGATGCAGGCCGGCATCCATCACAGTCCCGCCCTGCGGCTCTCGGCGACGGAGACCAGATGATCGCGGAGCTCCTCCGCCTGCGCCTCCGTGAGACCCGGGATGGTCACGCCCGCGGACGCCGCCGCGGTCACGAACTTGAGCTCGCTGAGGCCGAGGACCCGCGCGAGCGGCCCGCGATTGATGTCCACGAGCTGCATGCGGCCGTAGGGTACGGCGACAAAACGCTGCCACATGATGCCCCGGCGGAACAGCAGGTCGTCCTCGCGGAGCTGATAGCCGATGGCCCGAACGCGCCGAGGCGTCAGGGCGAGGTTCACGATCGCGACGACGGCGGCGATGCCGAACACGACCACGAGCCACCAGATCCCGAGGAGAGACATCGCCACGCCGGCGAGGACGACCGCGATGAGCACGATCCCCCAGCCCAGCAGCTCGACCGTCACGAGTTTCGACGACACCCGGCGCCACTGGACGGCGGGCAGTTCGAGTCTGTCCACGTTGCTCCTCGGCCCGATCTTACGGTGTGACTCTGACGGCCTTCTTGCCCGGGTCGTCATCGTCGTCGTCCCCCGGCGGAATCGTGCACATGTGCTCGGCGACGAGACCACCGGCCAGCAGCACACCCGATCCGATGATGGTGGCGACCGCCGGCCCCACCGAGCTTACCGGCACGACGGAACGGGTGAGCAGGTAGACCGTGATGCCGATCCCGAAGCCGGTGAGCAGGGCCCCGCTGAGCGCACTCGCCTTGGCGAGCACCAGGACCCGGGTGGCGTAGAAGGGATCGATCGG
>NZ_DASWPB010000192.1:0-1687 GCF_036404185.1 Lacisediminihabitans sp.
TTCCAGCAGAAGGCGCTGAGCCAGCCCATCAGCGCGGCCACGAGCGCCACGCTCACCCAGCTCATGATCAACAACGTCAGCAATGGTGCGGCCAGTAATGCAAGAATTAGCGGAGTCGATGTGGCTGGCAAGACCGGAACAGCACAGAACGCGGAGGGCAAGCCATATACCCTCTGGTTCACCGGTTTTGCTCCGGCCAACGACCCAAAGGTTGCCGTGGCGGTGGTCGTGGAGAACGGCACGAGCTTCGGCAATGCGGTTGCTGCACCAATCGCGAAATCAGTCATAGAGGCGGTGCTTAACAAATGAGACCCACGAGCGGCCTCACTTTCGGAGGACGATACCAACTCTCCAGCCGGGTTGCCATCGGCGGGATGGGTGAGGTGTGGCAGGCGACGGATCTCGTCATCGGCCGCACCGTCGCGATCAAGATCTTGAAGGACGAGTATCTCGGCGATCCCGGCTTCCTGGAGCGCTTCCGCGCCGAGGCCCGGCACGCGGCCCTGGTCAACCACGAGGGCATCGCCAACGTCTTCGACTACGGCGAGGAGGAGGGCAGCGCCTATCTCGTGATGGAGCTCGTCCCCGGCGAGGCGCTCTCGACCATCCTCGAACGCGAGCGCGTGCTGTCGAGCGATCGTGTCCTCGACATCGTCGCCCAGACTGCGTCCGCCCTGCACGCCGCCCATTCCGCCGGTCTCGTCCACCGTGACATCAAGCCGGGAAACCTGCTGATCACGCCGGAGGGCCGGGTCAAGATCACCGACTTCGGCATCGCCAGGATCGCCGATCAGGTGCCACTGACGGCGACCGGACAGGTGATGGGGACGGTCCAGTACCTGTCCCCCGAGCAGGCCAGCGGACATCCGGCGTCCCCCACCACCGACATCTACTCGCTGGGCATCGTCGCCTACGAGTCCCTCGCCGGCCGTCGGCCGTTCACCGGTGAGTCGCAGGTCGCGATCGCCATGGCCCAGATCAACGAGGCGCCCCCCGAGCTCCCGATCACCATCTCCGAGCCGGTCCGCAACCTCGTCTACGCGTGCATCGCGAAGAACCCGGCCGATCGCCCCGCCTCCGCCGCCCATCTCGCACGGGCCGCCCAGGCGCTTCGACGGGGCGACGTGGCAGGGGCCGCGGCCGCCGTGCCCGGCGTGCTCGGCGCGGGGACGCTTCCCGCCCTCGAGCGCGAGAACGCCGTGACCCAGGCGACCCGCATCCTCACCCCGACCGTGATGATGACTCCCGAGGAGCCGCCGGCGACGACGGCCGCCACCGAGACCAAGCGTCGCAATCCCTGGACCTGGCCGCTCATCGCGCTCATCGGCATCCTGGTCATCGTCCTCGGAGGAACGCTCATCGCGCTCTTGGCCAACCCGTCGAGCCCGAAGGCAACCCCGACGCACACGAGCAGCTCCCCGTCGCCCTCGGCGAGCAGCCCGTCGCCGAGCCCCTCGGCCACGAGCGACCGGATCAGCATCACCGCCTCGCAGTTCATCGGCAAGAACGAGGCCCAGGTGCGCCAGCTCCTGGAGAGCATGGGGCTGGTCGCCAACATCCTCAGCGACCAGAGCCCTGCACCCTCTGCCGACAAGGTGGGCACGGCCTTCGACGTGAACCCGACCGGCAACGTCAGGCGCGGCGACACGATCAGCGTCAAGCTCTACGGCGACGTGCCGACGCCGAC
>NZ_DASWPB010000193.1:0-32769 GCF_036404185.1 Lacisediminihabitans sp.
CCGGGGCAAGAACCGAGTCGACCGAGAGGAACCTACCGAGACCCGGGTCATACTCCCTCGCCCCCAATAGCGTCAGATCCGACAGGGCCGAAGTGGGTGCATTCAGGAATCCATGATCGGAGGACCATGATGCGGGCTGAGTTCCACGACCGTTGCCGTACGGATCCGTGTATCGACGGGTCAGCACGGCAGTCGTCGTGTTGATCTCCGCCACCACGGTGTTCTGCGCATCCGTCAGCAGCCAATTCAAAACGCTGCCGGATGCCCCGGGCTTCGTGTCACGCTCGGCATACGGCGTTCCATTCACTGAATATGTCCGCACCGCCGAAACCGTCGCGGACCCCGTGGCGACGTGGAGTTCCGTATCGCCCAACAACAGGGTGGAACCGTTCGTCGCATCCGATTGCAGCAACAGATTCCCGTCCGCGTCATACACGTTCGACTGCGTCGCCCCACCCGCCGTCACCGTCGACAACCTGCCCGCCGCGTCATATGTCAACAACTGGCCGGGACGTGCTGTTGTGTCCCCCGCACCGTCATACCCATATGAATCCGTCGTGGCGACCGTATGAGCAACGGACTGCACCGCATGAGGACTTGCTGCTCCCGCCGCTGGATAACTGTACGTATCCGTCGTCGCCGAACCGGTGGCCGGAGTCTGCGTTGCCGACAGGCGATTACCCGTCGCCGGGTCGACAACGAAACTCGTCCGGTAGGGTGCTGGGCCGCCCAAAGGACTGGTCGGCGCGGGAGTCGTGCAATCGTTGTTTGACGGCGTCCACGCCGCCGTCAACTCCTGCAGATGGTCGTAGGTGTAGCACTGCGTGTCAGTCGCGGCGGAATCCGACGTCGTCGATTGGGAGGTGACATCTCCCGCGTCGTCCCGATGATAGGCGATCGTGAGCGGGGTGGTGAGCGTGACGCCTGTCAGCACGCTCTGCTGGATCGCCGTCACCGCCCCCGTCGCGGCATCGTAGCTGTAGCCGCTTTCAGCCTCGGTGGTACCGAGACGGTCGTAGGTGGCGACCTGATCGATACCGGTATAGATGGTGCTTGCCAGGAGCGCGGACGATCCGCGGACTCCGGAGAAGTCGTTCAGCCCGGTGTAGCTGTAGCGAAGTAATTCGGCCGACAGTCCCCCTTCGGCCGGGTCGGTCTGTGTGGCCAACGAACCGTCCCAGTTATAGGTGTCCTGTGTGGTGTAGGTCGTACCACCGAAGGCTGGGGCGCCGGACGGAATACTCACCTTGGAGGCCGTCGGCTGGTATGCGGCGTTGTACCCGGTGATCGTGGTTGCATAGTCCAGTCCGGCAACGCCGGGGGCGGAGCCGACATACGAGTGGGAGGAACTCAGCTGTCCCTTCGCGGGGCTGTCGAAGGTCCAGGAGGCAAGCAGACTTCCGCTTGTGGAATTCGCGCCGACATATTCGGCGGTTTTACGTCCCAACGCGTCGTAGCTGTACGAGAGAGTCTGACCACGACCGTCCGTTGAGCTCAGTCGTTCGCCCGCATCGTCGTAGGTCGAGGTCGTTGTTCCGGTGTCGGGATCGACGGCACGTACCTGGTGACCGAGCACATCGAAACTCCAAGCCCAGTGATTGCCCGCCGGGTCGCTCATCCCCGTCATCTGTCCTTGCGGGTCATATGAATAGGTGGTGGCTTCCTGCGTCGCGGTCGCGGCCGGGACCGCTGCCAGGTACTGGACCAGTTTTGTGGTCTGGGCGAGGGTGTTCGTGAATGTCGAAGTGGGTGTGCCACCCGATGGAGGCGTCACATCGATTCGGTCCGCCCCGAGGTAGGCGGTCACGGTGCGATAGCGTTCCACCCCCAGGGAATTCAGGATCGTGGCTATCGGCCGGCCCGCACCGTCGTAGTTCGTCACGGTCTCCGACGGCACCTGAGATTCCGAGGTGGGAACGAACAGCGTCGCGGACGGTGATACGGAGGTGGTCCAGTAGATGCTGTTCGTCGCGGCGACCCGCCCGGCCATGTCATAGGCGGTGTCGGAGATCATCGATCCGGTGGCTTCCGAAGGGGCCTGGGTCTGCACCTGCCTGCCGAGGCCGTCGAACAGTGCATACGTCGGCACGACGGTCACGGCCCCGAGCGTGGATGTCTTGATCGCATTGGGGCTGGTCGTCGACTCCGTGTATGCATAGCTGATCGACGGAGCAGTCGGGTTCGTCGCCTGCGGGTGGATCGGCAACCACACCTGGCTGCGGCGTCCCAGCGCGTCATAGGTTGCAGTGGTGACGTTGCCATTCTGGTCGGTCGCCGCGGTCTCGACGCCCCAGGCCGGGTTGATGGCCGTGCTCGAGGTCCAACCGAACGGTGCCGTGTTTGTCACCACCTGCTGTGTCAGCGCCCCGCTGCCTGCCGGTGCTGACGCCGACGGAGTGTATGCGGTCGTCGTCGTGTGCCCGAGCACGTCGGTGGTCGAGGTGGCGCGTCCCATACTGTCGTAAGCACTGCGCGCGCTGGTCGCCCAGTTCGCGGAGGCCGCGGTGACGCCGGCGTAGGAATCGACGATCTGGACTTGGGTCGCATCACCCCTGGTCGGTGCCGCACCCCAAGCCTGGGCATCGTAAGACGTACGGCTGTCACTGATCGCGGCGGCCGGATAAACCGCCGAGGCCAGATGTGTGCAGTCAACACCGACCTCGCTGACCTCCTTTGGATAATCGATCAGCCACCCGTTCGTGTTGGGGGTGGTGTAACTGGTAGTGGTGCAGGTGGCCCCCGCGTCGGAGGTGATGGTGTTGACGGTCAAGGGGAGCCCGTATGTAGGGTCGAAGGTGCTCACCGTCTCCGTTGTTCGGCTGCCGCCCGTTGACACCGGCTCAGTGGTCATGACATCCCCGACGTGCACCATGCGAGCGGCGATGACGCCGTCGTTGGCAGTTACCGCCGACGCAGACGGGGTGGTGACGCTATCCGAGACGACCGCGCCACCGACCCCGTTGAGTATCTTCGTGTCCCTGGTCTGGCCGGCGAACCACAGCGAGTCCGGTACGCCAGGAGAACCCGTGACGGACACCCTCTTGACGCCTCCGGACGGCGCCGCACGGTCACCATCCAACCCCTGATAAAAGGTGTATTCGGTGGTCTGCTGCTTCGAGGGAGTGGCCGCCGAGCCCACTCGCACCTGAACCTGGCTGTACCCGGCGAACACCGACCAGGTGCGATGTGCATCCGGCGTGAAGGGCGACACGTCGTAACGCCAGGCCGGAGCGCCGGTATAGACATAGTCGGTCTCCTGCTCGAGATCGTTCCCGCCGCCGGTGTGGGGATCGCTGATCACCGAAGTGACGATGTACTTGTTGAACAGGTCTTCTTGTGCAGGCTGCGGGTATACCGTGTCCGGCGTCCACCATTCCGGATAGCAGCGGTTCGTATTGGACTGCGGTGCTGCTTCGATCGACGCGGCGTTGGAAGTGGTGCAGTCCGCATCGGCGTAGTTCACCGTGGTGATGGCGCCGAGGCTCTCATGGATGGAGGTGATCCGGTACTTGGCCAGCGGAGCGAGGCCGTCGATCGCCCATACTCTGTTGTTCATCGTCGCACCGACGAACAGCGTCGGAGGCTCTGAAAGGCTCGTCGAACCCGAATAGCCGGTGTGGGTCACCCCGGTCAGCCACAGCGATGCATTGGTCCCATCCCCGGGATTCGGGAACGAATGACCCAGAGTCCACGTGTCCACCTTTGCGTAAGCGCCCGCAGTCAGATACTGAGTGGTCACGGTGTCGAGCATGCCAGTCGTCCAGAACGTCGGGGACAACTGGTTCGGGCAGGTTGTTCCCGTGCAGAGCTGGTCGAACGGGACATCTGGATAGAACGGGGAATGTGCCGCGGCGGCAGCGAGGCCGCTGCTCGGTTCCGAGGTGCAGTTCGCCTGGCTGGCGTCGGAGCAGCGCCCGTCGACGTCGTAGCCGAAGACGACCCTGTCTGAGGCTGCATTAGTCGCGTAGATGCTGCTCGTGGTGAGGCCGTAGTCGATGTGGTTCAGTTGGCCACCGCGAGTATAGGTGACGGCGGTTCCACCATCGCGGGCGTACTTGTTCGTCTCCGCGTTGTAATAGAGCGCTTCGGCGTTGCCATGCGGGTCGACGACATAGTCGAGGTTCCACCGCCAGGCCTGCATGCACGCAGAAGCCGCGAAGGCGCTCGCATGGCATGGCTCCCCCGGATCGTTGCCGAATACCGGAACCGTCCAGGCGGAGTTGGTAACGGCCTTGCCGTTGGACCAGCCAGGTAGCTGGTTCAGGCCGAAGTAGTACTGGGTGCCATCGACGCTGGTCATTCGCCAGCAGTCATCGTCGTCAGTGCCGTTGGAGGCCGAGCAGCCCTGCGCCGTACCCACGAGATGCTCGATGCGAGATCCGTCATCGGACTGCAGCTTCCACACCCCTGTCGTCGCATCCTTCACCAACTGGCCCGAATGTCCCGCAACCGAGATCGTCGCATTGTCGGTCTTCCAGCAGAGATCTCCAGAAGATGTGATCGCGCCGCCCGGACCGTTGTCTTGCGAACACCCCACATAGGTGCGCTCGATGTAGCCGCCCCCAGACACATCCCAGCCTTCGCCGACCGAGGAAGGCTGGTTGTTCGTGGACGCGGTCTCCCCATCCACCGACTGTGAGTCATATTGCAAGGCCAGCGTCGGGGTGGGACCTGCGGCCGCGGGCGGGGTCCTCATTGCGTAGGACCAGGAGAAATCTCCGGTCTGAGCCGATACATCCCAGGTACTCGACGGTTTCAATGGCGTGGCGGCGAAAGATCCTGTCCCCGACGACGAGACCGGAGCGCTCATCGGGACCAGTAGCATCTGATTCGAGCTGATCTGTGGTGTCAGCACGACTCCCTGGGACGACGGCACGGATGCAACCGGTGTTGTCGACGCTTTCTTCATAAAGGTCGTGCTCGGCTTTTTCGGGGCCGCGACTTGCGCCCAGCGCACGCGCGATGCGTAGTCGCCACCGTAGACACTCGATAGCAACTCCTTCGGAATACGAATGGCAAGAGGCGCCGCGGTCGTCTTGCCATCCGCTCGCGCGACGCGGATCACCAGTCCTTTGAGCCCGTCGGCTTTCGCCTCTTGGACGCTCAGCAGAGAGGCATTCACCGATCCCACCGCCTGTGAGCTCGACGTGAGGGAACTCTTCGGATCTGTCGGCTTCAGGAGGTCGCCTGCACGCGCGAATTCGATGCCCGTGGAACCCAGCTGTCGCCAGCCGCCGGTCACCCGGGCAGCCGTGCCGCCGCGCTTATCGCTCGTGGTCGGAACCGCCTGCGTTCCCCCGGCGGGAATCGTGATCGTCGATGAATCGCTCGGAAGAGCCGTGTGCTGAGGAACAACCGATACGGAGGATTTCGGATGCGTTGGCGCCGCGAGGGGCGCCGCGGACTTTCCCGGGACCTTGGTCCCTAGATGCGGCGCCGGAAAACCCGCGGACGCGAACGCCGGCGAGGCAAGAAATCCGGATGTCACTATCGCGATGCTGGCCGTCACCGCCAGCACACGACGCGACACACCGATTGTGAAGTGCCTGCTCATTTCGAGTACCGCCCTTTTCCTGTACAGAGAGACGAGTTCGAGCGATAGATCCGCGTCCCAATCACTGGGGTGCGCTCTGGTTGTAGAGGTTGTTGAGCTGGAACTTGTCCAGCACCCCGGGGAAGATCGTGGGATCGTCGATCAGCCCATTCCATTGATTGGCGACTGCTCCCGAGATCGTGGCTGAGCCGACCACTAACGCTCCGGATGCGGAAACATCGCCGGCTGGTACGGTGTGGCCTCCCACGGCGAATGGAGCGATCTGCTCGTTGATGAGCAGACGTAACTGCCGGTTGATCGCGTCCCAAATCCCGGCTACGAACACCCACTGGCCCTCGGGAAGCGTCGAGGTAGCGGTGGCACAGTCCGCCGCCGCCGTACCGATCTGAGAATGCACGCAGAATCTCAGGATGTTCCCCGATACCTCCTCGAGAGTGAAACCGGGATTCACCCCTCCACTCTGCGACATGATCGTGCGAGACTGTGCAGCCCCTCCACCGCCGACCGGCTTCACCCATGCCGACGCGGTGAAGCTCTTCGTCGTGTCAACAGCGGAGGCGGCCGTTGCCACCTGCCCAGGCGACGTTCCGCTGCCCGGGAACGACAGCACCGGCGTTGACGGAATGCCGTTGACCGTGTCCGTCTGAGTGCCGTCGATGCCCGCATCAATCGATAGATCTTGCTCGTGGATCGAGTTCGAATCAGCGATGATCGAGGGCAACGGCGAGGGCTGGACTTCGAATATCCAACCGTGGCCGGCTCTGTAATCGACGTTTGCTGTATCACCGATCGCGTTCACCGCCACCGATCTGGCGACGGAGACATTCCCAGCTGCGTCATAGCCCACCACCCAGAGGGTCGATGTGGTGTCGACCGGCGCGACTGTAACCAGCGGTGAGGTGCCCGATGCGTCGGGGCAGACCCATGACTCGACACCGGGAGCACCAACGCATGGGACTGCATTCGCCGCTCCGACCCCGGACGTCGACACGGGTGCTACCGGAGGAGTGGAGGACGGCGAACCATATGCCCACCAGTACGCATAAGAGACGATGTGCTGGGAAGGATCGGAGAAGCGCACGGTCAAGGGCGCCCCGACGGTCGTCGCGGGCGTGACCGTAGTGATTGTGGGCGGCGTAACGGGTCCATTGAGCACCTGGAAGTAGCAGTATGCCGAACGGCCGGGCGAGTAGTCCGTGCCGTCGCCTGCGATGGCCTGCCAGGCATAAAGGCCCGGTGGAAGAGTGTTTGCGGCGATCTGGTCGGTGAAAGTGCTTCCCGATGCTTTGGAGGAGGTCCCGAAATAGCTGATGTTTGCCAAGGTGTCGCCATGGACCAGATAGAACCCTGCTCCGACCTGCGCGCCGCCATCTGAGTCGGTGATGGTCACCTGGAGGGTGAGCGACTGGGAGGAATTGTTGACATAGGACGGATTTGCGGACGTACCGCACGACCGCTGAGGTGAGGTCATCTGTGGTGAGAACGGGGTGCTCGGCGCCGTGTTGTAGGCGATGGTCAATGAAGCGGACGGCGAGAATTCCTTGTAGGAGCGATCGTCGTTCTCTGCAGTCGCCTTCATGCCGAGGGTCAACAAGGACGCGTTGGCCGCAGCAGCCGCCTGAACGGCCTGCAACGCATTAAAGCCGACCGCGTTGGCCGGGCATCCGCTGCGGCCGTAAGCCACAGTCTCGGTGTCCATGTTCGAAATCCATGCGCTGGACGTGTTGTTCCAGGTCGAGCCAGCCGGAGTTGTGCCGATCCACCAGAGTTCGACGCCCATCGGGGTGCATGAACTCGAATAGCTCTCAGTGGTGTTGAAGTGCGCGGCGAGCACATGCTTGCCCTCGACACCGCTGGTATCCACCTGCCAATATGTCCGCGCAAGATGGGTGACGTTGTCCGTGGATATGGCTGCGGAAGCGTAGCCGAGCTTCAACCGGGTTGCCGGGTTCGGGAAGGAGGTATTCGGGTATCCCCGATCGGTGAACCAACGGTTGTAGATCCCACCTGTCCAATCCGGGTCGATGAACAACGGATAGGTCACACCGGTGTCGCCGACGATCGCCTGCGTTTTGAGCGCCATCTTGTTGGCCGCTACCGCATGCGTGACCGGCATCGCGCTGTCACCGGGTGCAGGGCCAGATGCACCGGCCCCTGCCCGAGACGAATCCCACCACGTCGGTGATGACGAGGTGAGCGATGATCCGTCGGGCGCCGATGCCACCACCGTGCCGCCGTTGGTCGTCGCCACCGAAGCGCCGCCAATCGCGATTGTCAGATCGGCTATTCGAGGATCTGCCGCTGCAGTTGCGTCCTTGACCACCAGCACCTCCGACATCCCGGTCACCACGGCGGTCAGTTTGAGGTCAACACCAGGCAAGACGGAGGCGTATGTCGCCGTCGCTCCCGACAGAGTGGGAGCCGGCAGATCGCCATACGGCCACGACTCCGTCACCCACGCGCCTGTCGTCGTCCGCACTTGAGCCATGGTGCCGGAGCCCCCTGCAGAGAACTGCACAAGTACCGGCGTCGCCGTCGGCACGATCATGCCCGACTCTCTCGTCAGCTTTTCGTTCACCGGGACCCAGGCATCAGCGTGCCTCACACGTACCGGCACGGTGTTCAGCACCAATTGCATCGTGCCGTCCGGCAATGCGGACACCTGCGACGTCTCCGTCGTCTTCGAGTCATCCACGACCGCGTGGTGGAACCTCTGGGCAATCGCCGAGGCAGAGGCCGGGTCGCCCGCCGACAGAGCGTCGGTGACCGTCGATGGCGTCTCGGTTCTTACTGAACTCAGCGTGGACGCCTGCGCGGGTACAAGCGCGACGCTCGCGGCCAGCACGCATCCCAGAAGAACGGCGATCGGAAGAACCCTCGACGGAGTGACAAAGCGCATCTGAGCCTCAACAATTCTGCCCAGACCGAACCCAGCCCACGCGATTTTTGATTAGACGGTGTGCGCCAAAAAACCTCGCACGTGAGGAAATCTAGAACAGAACTCCCTGCGAGCGATACGGAGATCGGCCAAATTCTTCATGCTTGGTTTACCCCAATTCGGGGGCGTCCAAATGTCGCTACGGGTTAGGCCATGTCGGAGCTGTGCCACTGCTGTTGTCTCCGCAAGGACAGCCATAGCGGCGGATTACCACCGCTCAGCCGTCTGCCCCGGTGATCTTTTTTCGTCGTGTCACTTCGTCATGACGTCACGGTGAAGTGACACGACGGAAAAAGGAACATCGCCCCGGAGCGGAAGTCGAAAGCTCCCGAGGGGAACCAAGGGGAAGGACCCCGATCGGTGACGGGGAGCCAGCGGGCGGGGTTGGCTACCGGCCTCGGCTACCGCGTCCGCACGGGAGTCGCCGTCATCCGTTCCCGCGAAGGAACCGGGAGAACCAGCGACCGCTCGCCTTCGGGGTGCGCTTCTGCGTCGCGTAGTCGACGAACACGATCCCGAACCGCCGCGTGTATCCCCACGCCCACTCGAAGTTGTCCATCAGCGACCAGACGAAGTAGCCCGCCAGTGGCAGACCCCTCTCGATGGCCGTGCGGCAGGCGAGGAGGTGGTCGCGGAGGTAGTCGGCGCGCTCCGCGTCGTCGATGCCGCCCGCCTCGCCGACGACATCCTCGTAGGCCGAGCCGTTCTCGGTGATGTACAACGGCAGCTCCGGCGCCATGGTGTGCGCCATCTCCAGCACGTCGATGAGTCCGTCGGGATGGATCTCCCAGCCCATCTGGGTGCGGGCGGCACCGGTGTCGACGAACTCGACGAACTCGCTCCCCGGATAGGAGATGGCCGGCTCGTCCGGAGAACCGGCCCTCACCGTGTGCCTGCTGTAGTAGTTGATGCCGAGGAAGTCGATGGGGGCGGAGATGGCCTCGAGATCCGTCGCCGCGGTCTCGGTCGCGAACCACTCCCGCTGGCCCAGGTCGTCGATGACGTCCTCCGGGTAGCTCCCCCGCAGCACCGGGTCGAGGAAGAGGCGGTTGCCGAGGCCGTCGACGCGCCGGGCGGCATCCCGATCGGCCTCGCCGTCGCTCGCCGCCCGGATGGAGTAGAGGTTCAGCGTGATGCCGACTCGGGCCGCCGGCGCCGCCCCGCGGATCGCGGGCACCGCCAGGCCGTGCCCGAGGAGCAGGTGGTGGGCGGCATGCGCCGACTCGGCGCCGACCCGACGGCCGGGAGCGTGCACCCCGCTCGCGTATCCGAGGAACGCCGAACACCACGGCTCGTTCAGGGTGATCCAATTGGGGATGACATCGCCCAGCTCCTCGGCGACGAGCGCGGCGTAGTCGGCGAACCGGAACGCCGTGTCCCGGTTCAGCCAGCCGCCGCGGTCCTCCAGTGCCTGGGGCAAATCCCAGTGGTAGAGCGTCGCCCACGGCGCGATGCCGCGCTCGAGCAGCTTCTCGGCGAGGTCGCGGTAGAACCCCAGGCCCGCACGGTTGCCGGGGCCGACCCCCTCCGGCTGGATGCGCGGCCAGGCGATCGAGAAACGATAGGCCTCCAGTCCGAGGTCGGCCATGAGCGCGACGTCCTCGTCGACGCGGTGATAGTGGTCCACGGCCAGATCGCCGGTGTGCCCGTTCGCTATCGCGCCGGGCACCCGGCTGAAGGTGTCCCAGATGCTCGGGCCGCTGCCATCCTCGGCGACGGCGCCCTCGATCTGGTACGCGGCGGTCGCGGAGCCCCACACGAAGGAGTCGGGGAAGTCGGATCTGTTCACGGGGTGTCCTTCTCGGGTGCGAGCCAGTCCCCGTCGCCGTTCTCGTTGAGAGCGATGAGGATGTTGTCGCGCTTGATGCCGAGCGCGACCAGCCGGTCGACGATGAGCCTGGCGCCGCGCTGTTTCACCTCCGGGCTGTAGCCGGTGAAGGCGAGCACTTGGACGAAGAGGATGTCCGTGCGATCGGCGTTCGGGAACGTGCGGCTGTAGAACAGGTCGCCCCGCTCGTGGAGCTGGAAGATCTGGAAGAGATCGTCGGCCGGCATCTCCCAGCCGTCGACGAGGGCGCTGTGGATGGCGGCGCTGAGCTGGGGGCGGAGTTCGGCGAGATCAGTGTGCATGTCGACGCGGACGAGTGGCATTGTTTCCTGGGTTTCTGTGCGGAGCGGATACGGGGACGGCGGCGCCGGCCCCTAGGCGGATGGTGCGGTGTCGAGCCAGTTGTCGGGAGACGGAAGCAGGGCATCCAGTTCGCTCCAGAGGCCCTCCGGAAGCTCCGTGGCGGCGGCCTCGATGGTCGCCTCGATGCGCTCGACCCTGCTGATGCCGACGATGGTCGAGCTGATCCGCGGATCCCTGGCCGAGAACCGGATGGCCGCGGTCGCGAGGTCGGTGCCCCGGGCGCGGCACACCTCCCGCATGCGGCCGATGGCGTCGAGCGTCTCCGGCGAGGCGGGCCGGTAGCCGTACTGCGTGCTCGTGCTCGAGTCGGTGAGGATGCCGCCGCCGAGGACGGCCGCGTTGACCACCGCCATCCTCCTCTCGGTCGCCCGCGCGATCAGCTCCCCGGCGCTGCGGTCCACCAGCGTCCACCGATTGTGGACGAGCAGCACCTCGAAGACCCCGAGCTCGAGATAACGGGCCATCTCACGGACGTCCCCGCCCGCGAGCCCGAGGTGGGCGACCTCGCCCCGGTCCCGCGCCGCCACGAGAGCATCGACGGCACCGCCCGGTGCGGTCATCGTGTCGAAGTCGTGGAACTCCGGGTCGTGCAGATGGACGACGGGCAACGGCCTGATGCCGAGCCGATCGGCGCTCTCCGCCAGCGATCGCCGGACGCGCTCCCCGCTGTAATCGTGGCCCGAGGGGTCGACCTTGGTGATGACGAGGACGTCGTCCGGCAGCCCGCCGTACTCCGCGATCCCGCGCCCGATCCGCTCCTCGCTGCGGCCCGCGGAGTAGCCGTTCGAGGTGTCGATGGTGCGGATGTCGCTGGCCAGAACCGCGCGCACCAGGTCGATCGCGTCCCGCTCGGCGACGGCATGGCCGAAGTTCTCCGGCATGCTCCCCAAGGGGGCACCGCCCAGGGTGATCGGGCTCACCTGCAGACCGGTCGCGCCGAGAGGCTTCAGCTCCCAGCGCATGGTCACGAGGCGACCGCGGCGTGGACGAGACCGTCGGGGTCGGCAAAGAGCTCCACCCCGAAGGCGCTGCCGACGGCGGTCGCCGAGGCGGGCATCACCCCGTCGAACTCGGCGGCCACGAAGCCGGGTGCGGACAGCTGCGGCACGCGGCTCTCCTTGTCGGCCCGGTCGTAGGTGAAGATCTCGAGGGAGGTGTCTCCGTCCCGCAGGAAGTTGATCTCGAAGCCGCGCGGATCGTTCGGCTGGTGGATGCCCGCCATCAGGCGATACCCCAGCTGGCCGAAGTGCTCCTGCGTCGCTCGCACGTCGGCGACGGTCTCGGCGATGTGGTCGAACCTCGGCCGGCTCGGCTCTCCGAGCCCCCAGTCCTGGTCGACGGCGTCGCGGTCGTAGACCTCGTGATACTGCAGGGGACCCTCGACCAGTTCGAGCAGGGTGCCGTCCGGGTCGTAGAAGAAGGTGATCCGCACGTCCCCTTCGGCGTGGATGGGCTCGAGCTGGAAGGGGACCCCCGCCTCGTGGAGGCGCGCGACCCGGTCGTCGAGGTCGGCGACCTTGAATCCGACGTGGCGGAAGCCGGCCTGGAGGTCGTCGGACACCCAGGTCGAGGCGTCGGGGGAATCGACGAGGGCCAGGCGCAGAGTGGCCGTGACCGCGTCGAGGACCGCACCGGTCTCGGTGACCTCGATCGGTTCGACGCCGAGGAATCGCGAGTAGAAGTCGACCGACCGGGAGGCGTCGGTCGTGTTGATCAAAACGGAGTGAATGGCCACAGGTGCCAGTCCTTTCTGCGCAGTGGGCCAGGACCATCGTGATGGGCCCTCGTGATGGCGTCGATGCCATCGCCTAACTATATAATCTTTTGTTAGTTGAACCAAGACGGAATCGCACCCTGCTATCGAGGAGGGAAGAAGGCGGTTCCGCTCGGTGGCTAGACGTAGGCGTGCGGCGTCAGCACGTACTGGAGGGCGAGGGTCGCGGCCCCCACCGCAGCGGCATCCAGACCGGGGTCGGACAGCTCGATCGTCACACCGTGGACGCCGCGGGCGCGGGCGAAACCGCTCACCCGCTCGCGGATGATCCGCGCGTAGATGGCCCCCGCGTCGGCGAACCCCGGGCCCGCGAGGAAGATGCGGTCGAGGTCGAGCAGGTTGACCGCGGAGAGCACGGCCGCCGCGACGATGTGCGCGGAGTGCTCGATGAGCGCCGTGCAACGCTCCTCGCCCTCGGCCGCGCGGCTGGCGATGGCGTTGAAGTCGTGGCGCAGGTGACCGTCGTCGCCCGAGAGCTCGAGCTCCTCGGCGAGCGCCGAGTCTTGCATGGCCTGGGAGACGATCGCCCGCGGCGCCGCGAGGATCTCCAGGCAGCCCCTCGATCCGCACCAGCAGTCGGGTCCGTTGATATCGACGACCATGTGGCCGATCTCCCCCACGTTGGAGGAGGCGCCGCGGTTGACGCTGCCGCCGATCATGAGGCCCATGCCGAAGCCGTTGGACATGTAGAGGGTCGCGAAGTCCTGGGTGGCGGGGATGCGTCCCACCCAGTATTGACCGAGCGCCGCGCAGGCCGCGTCGTTGTCGCGGACCACTGGCAGCCCCACCCGCGCCTCCAGCGCCTTCCGCACGGCGAAGGACTCCCACTCGTCGGCGGTGAGCGAGAGGCGCTCTGCGCCCGCCCCGAGATCGAGCCCGGCACCCGCCACCCCGACGCCGACGATGTCGGTGCGGGGAATGTCGAGCTGCCGGAACAGCTGCTCAAGCTCGTCGGCGATCCGGTCGATCTCGGCGCTGGGCACCGACTGCCCGATGCCCGACGAGGTGAGCTGCCCGACGACATTGCCGCCGAGGTCGACCACGACGTAATTGAGCCGGGCGTCATCGAGCGAGACTCCCACGGCATAGCGGGAGGTGGGATTGAGCTCGAGGAGGCTCCGGCGCTTGCCCCCCGTGGGGTCGCCGAATCCGGTCTCGATGACCAGGCGGTCCTCGATGAGCGACTTCACGAAGCGGGTGATCGACGTCGCCGTCAGACCGGACATCTCGGCGAGCTCGATGCGGCTGACCGTGCCGCTCGAACGGATCAGGTCGAGGATGGCGCTCCGGGTGTGGATCGCCGAGGGGCCTAGCGAGCGTGCCGCGCTCATCGGGGTTCCCCCTCCTGGTCGGCCGATCCCACACTGCTCATTGCTGACTTACTTCCATTTGTTAAGTAGGCTCACCTATTCATATCGTAGGGCGGCGCCGTCGCGCAAAGAGCGCGCGACGATCCCTATTTGATCGCGCCGGCGGCCAGGCCCCTCTCGAACTGCTTCTGCAGGGCGATGTACGCCACGATCGTCGGGATCGCGGTGACCACGGCGGCCGCCAGGATCTTCGGGGTGTCGTCGTTGTACTGACGCCGGAAGTACTCGGGCAGCAGGGTGACCACCCCCATGTCGTCGCTCGTCAGGAACACCTTGGGCAGCAGGTAGGCGTTCCACGCGTTGATGAGCACGAGCACGATCATGGCGACGGCCATCGGCCGGGCCAGGGGCAGCAGGATGTACCAGAACATGCTCCAGGTGCCGGCGCCGTCGAGGCGGGCCGCCTCGAAGAGCGTGTCGGGGATCCCGTCGACGTAGCCGCGGGTGATGAGCACCGTGAACGGGATCTGCAGGGCGGCGATCGGGAGGATGACCGACCAGAACGTGCCGAGCAGATGCAGCTGCACGGCCGTCGCGTACAGCGGCGCGATCAGCACGACCTCCGGCAGGGTGAGGGCGGCCATCATCATCCAGAAGTAGACCTCCTTGTGCCGCACCCGGAGCTTGGAGAAGGCGAACGAGGCCATCATCGTCGCGATGTAGATCACCAGGATCGCTCCCCCGGCGACGATCGCCGAGTTGAGGAAGAACCGCGCGAATCCGGGGACCGCGAGGACGGCCGCGTAGTTGCCCCAACCGGCCCCCGCGAACGACCGCGAGATCATCGCGTAGATCGGGATGGCGAGCGGGACGACCGCGATGGTCACCAGGAGCTGAAGGAAGAGCCTGGAGCGCAGCGAACGTGTCTCAAACATGGGGGACCTCCTCGACGGCGCGAGTTCGCTCCCGCCCTCGCAGTTGCAGGAATACGGATGTGACCACGGCGATGATCAGGAGAATGATCGACAGCGCGGCGGCGTAACCGAGGTTGCGCGACGATCCCGCCGTCTCCGCGTAGATCATCGTCCCCAGGAACTCCGAGGAGTGTGCCGGGCCTCCCTGGGTGATCAGCCAGACGTTGTCGAAGAGCTTGAGCGCCGTGATGAAGTTGAGGATGGCCAGGGAGACCGTGATCGACCGCAGGCTCGGCAGGACGATGGAGAACAGGATGCGCAGGTTTCCGCCGCCGTCGATGCGTGCGGCCTCGAGGATCTCCGGGTCGATCTGCGCCATGCCCGCGTAGAACAGGATGAAGCCGAAGCCGATCGATCCCCAGCAGCCGACGAGGGTGACGACCAGGAGCGAGGTCGTGGACTGACCGATCCACGGCTCGGTCAGGGAGCCGAGCCCGATCGCCCGCAGGATCTCGTTGAACACCCCGTCCGACTGCCACACCTCGATGTGCGCGGAGGCCAGCGTCGCCGGCGCGACCACCACGGGGATGACCACGATGACCTTGTAGAAGTTCGCGAAGAAGATCCTGGAGTGCATCGCCGCGGCGAACAGGACCCCTCCGACCACCTGGACGGCGAACACGACGACGAAGTAGATCACCGTGTTGCGGATCGCGCCCCAGAAGACGGGATCGGTGAAGGCCTGCACGTAGTTGTCGAAGCCGGCGGGGATCATCGGCTGACGACCGCCGCCCCAGTCGAAGAACGACAGGTAGCCGGAGTAGATGATGCTGTAGTAGATCAGCCCTACGGAGATGATCAGGCCGGGGAGGATCCAGACGAATCCGCCGGGCACGAGGTGGGTGGCCCGTGTGAGCCGCCCGCCCCGTGCCCGGGAGGAGATCGCCCGCTCAGCCCTGGGAGGAGCCGTTGCGGTCATGTTGTGTCATTCCAATCTCGACGTCGGCGCCCGCTACTTCTTCACACCGACGGTGCTGGCCTTGGCCGCGGCCTGAAGGTCGGCGGCGACCTGCTTCACCGGCTTGTTGACCGTCGGGTCGAGGATCTGCTGGGTGGCGACGACGATCGCGTCGAGTGTGGTCTCCGTGGTCTGCCACTGGCGCGTCTGGGTCGTCGACGTGCTCTCCTTGGACAGCTTCTCGATGGCGGGCCGCTGCAGGTCGTTGTCGACGAGCTGCACGGCGGACCAGTCGGGAGCGGTGCCCTGAAGCGCCGGCAGCAGGTCGATGGCGTTGGCCACCGACTGCTGGCCCGTCTTCGACATCGTCAGCCACGAGACGAAAGTCTTGGATGCGGCGATGTTGGGAGAGTCCGCGTTGATGGCGAGTCCGTAATCGGCCTCACCGAAGTAGGCCGAGCCGTTGCCCTTTCCGGCGACGTCGGGGAAGGCGGCGGGAAGCTGGACGAAGCAGGTCGGGTTGCTCACGCCCGCGGCCTCCATCGCGGACTTGCAGGATTCCGCTCCCGCGTACTGCGAGTACCAGAAGCCCATCTGGACCATGGCCGCGTCGCCCTTCATGAACGCCTCGTTGGCGAGCGGATACTGCGGGCCGTCCAGAGCGTTGCCAGAGATGATGCCGTCGTCCTTCATCTTCTTGATGATCTGGAGCACCTCGACGCCCTCGGGGTCGTCCCACTTCGCCTTGCCGGTGGAGGCATCCAGGAAGAAGGAGGGATCGACCGAGTTCGCGATCGAGTGGAACATGTCGGTCGGGAAGGTGTCCTGGCCACCGGCGCCAACGGTGAAACAGGTCTTGCCGATGGCGGTGATCTTCTTGCAGGTGGCGACCCACGAGTCGTAGTCGGTCGGGACGGTCGCCCCGGCCTTGTCGAAGATGTCCTTGTTGTACCAGAGGAAGCCGGCGGACATCCCGCCGATCGGCATCGAGACGAGGCGGCCGTCCGAGCTCGTCAGCTGCTTGACGTATCCCGCGCCGATCTTCGACTTCCAGTCGGATCCGAGCTCGCTCTTGGCGAGCGGGGCGAGGTCGATCGCGTACGGCCCCCAGGTATCCGGCGATCCCCCTGCGGGCGAGAGGTCGAAGACGTCCGGGCCCTTGCCGGAGTCGAGGGCGGGGGTCAGCGTGGTGCGGAAGTCGACGTTCTCGAAGTTCTTGTAGGTGACCTTGATCTTCGGGTATTCCTTGTTGAACTCCGCGATGTACCGCTCCGCCACCGAGGTGTCGGGGGTCCACCCCCACCAGGTGACCTTGCCGGAATCCGACGGCTTGACCGCTGCGTTGGTAGTGTCGGCTCCGGCGCTGCACCCAGCGAGAACCACGGTGGCTGCGGCTATCACGGCGATCGCCGCGAGATTGGGCATTCTCATGCTCATTCCTTTCATCACTTCGTTGTGTATGACCCGTGTTTGCGAAGCACATGCTCCTGTCGCCAGTCGCACTGTTCGCCGCATCTCACCGGGGTTCGATGTAGCGATGCTAGCCAGGTCGACGACCCCACGTCAATACTTACAATTCTTTTGTTACTAAGTTGCGACCTCCGCTTAATCGGTCAGACGCGGCGATGCCGATACATTCGAAGGGCCACGGCATCGGCGCGAAGGGAGCACTCCGACATGGCATCGAGCGACGAGAACGAGGTCCTCGACCGGATGCGCCGCGGTCTCCTCTACACGGAGTCGGAGGCCGCGTTCCAGGCCCCCCAGCGGCGCGGCGACCTCGTCTTCGAGTACAACCACACCCCGCCGAGCGAGGCGGAGCGGCGCAGATCGCTGCTCGTCGCGATCCTCGGATCCGTCGGCGAGCGCACCGTGCTGCTCCCGCCCTTCCATGCGGGGTTCGGCAGCCACCTCCACATCGGCGACGACTTCTTCGGCAACGTCAACCTGACCTTCGTCGACGACGTAGACATCCGGATCGGCGACGGCGTCATGATCGCGCCCAGCGTGACACTCACGACGACCGGGCATCCGGTGCATCCGGCGAGACGGGTCGACTTCACCCGCTTCTCCGAGCCGATCGTGATCGAGGACAAGGTCTGGATCGGCAGCAACGTCGTGGTGCTGCCTGGCGTGCGCATCGGCTACGGATCGGTCATCGGCGCCGGCAGCGTCGTCAGCCGGGACATCCCGCCCATGGTGGTCGCCGTCGGAGCGCCCTGCCGGGTGCTCAGGGACATCACCGACGACGACCTGGCGGCGAGGACGACAGCAGGGTCGTGAGCACCTCGCCCAGCGGAGTCCCGAGTTGCTGGCCGGTCGCCGAGGTCAGGGGCTCCATCCCGGATGACGAGCGCAGGAGCACGATCCCCAACCCGGTCGCGAGCATGATCTGGGCGCGGAGGATCAGGTCCTCGCCGCCGGCATCCGTCGCCCGCCAGCCCGCGACCTCGGCCATCCGTTCCGCGAACGACTGCAGCGTGTTCCTCCGGATCCGGTCGGCGCGCTCATCGCCGGAGGATCGCAGGAGCAGGAGCAACTGCAACGGCTGCTCCCCGTTGGGCAGAGCAGCCACCTGCGTGATCATGACCTGGAGCACGTCGTCGAGGGTGACCGCACCCGCATCCGGGCTCCCGAGGTCCTCCGCGGCGCGAGCCAGACACGCCTCGAACAGCCCCTCCTTGGAGGCGAAGTAGCGGTTGATGAGGGCCACGTTCACTCCCGCGTCGGCGGCGATGTCCCTGACCGTGGTGGCCGCATACCCGTCGTAGGCGAAGCGGCGGCGAGCGGCCTGGAGCAGGAGCTCGCGGGTGTTGGTGGCATCGCGCGACCGGACGGGGGTGGATGCCTCAGGCTCATGCTGGTCGACGATGACCGGCAGATCACGACTCATGACGTCCTTTCGTCTCGTCGCCACCGTACACGGCGGCAGACTCCGATGTAAACAACCATTGACTTGTCCTTCGATCTGGTTAGCATTCTTAAGTCAGCAACTGTTTACATCGAGGTCGGAGAGTCATGTCGCACACGATCGAGGAGCCAGCAGCCGGCTCCGTCCACCCGGCGAACGGCCGGCGCCCGAACACCACGCTCCTCATCATCTTCCTCTCCCTGGGCGGCCTGTCCTTCGCGGTGCTGCAGTCGCTCGTGGCTCCCGCCTTGTCGACGATCGGGAAGGATCTGGATGTCTCGACCGGCGACGTCAGCTGGATCCTGACCGCCTACCTGCTCTCCGCCTCCGTGCTGACGCCGATCCTCGGCCGGCTCGGCGACATGATGGGCAAGCGCCGCATCCTCATCGTCGTCCTCGTCCTGCTTCTCGCCGGCACGCTGCTGGCGGCGCTCGCGCCCAACCTGGGTGTGCTGATCGTGGCCCGTGCGCTGCAGGGCGCGGCCGGAGCGGTGCTGCCGCTATCGATCGGCATCGTACGTGACGAGCTGCCGCGGGACAGGGTCAGCGTGACCATCGGCCTGCTCTCCGCGATCTTCGGAATCGGGGCCGGCGTCGGCATCGTCGCCGCCGGACCCATCGTCGAGAACCTCAACTGGCACTGGCTGTTCTGGCTGCCCCTCGTTCTCGTGGTGATCGCGCTGCTCGGTGTGATCTTCGGGATGCCCGAGTCGCCGGTCCGCAAGCCCGGCCGTCTCGACCTCATCGGCACCGCCGTGCTGACGGTCTCTCTCGTCTCGATCCTCCTGGCCGTGAGCGAGGGAGAGACCTGGGGGTGGGGCTCGTTCGAGACGCTGGGGCTCCTCGCCCTCGGTGCGATCACGCTCGTCGCCTTCGTGTTCGTCGAGCTGCGGGTCACGGAGCCGCTCATCGACGTGCGCCTGTTCGCGATCCGCGGGGTGTGGACGGCGCACGTCGTCGCCCTCATCTTCGGGTTCGTCATGTTCGGCACCTTCGTGCTCGTCCCGACCCTGCTGCAGCTTCCCGCGGTCACCGGCTACGGGTTCGGCAAGGATGCGTCGCAGGCCGGCCTGTTCCTCCTCCCCACGGTCGTGGCGATGGTCATCCTCGGCCCGGTGGCGGGCATCCTCGTGCGCCGGGTCGGGCCCAAGCCGCCCATGCTCCTCGGTGCGCTGTCGGTCACCGCCGCGTTTGTGCTCCCCGCCATCGCCCACGGCGAGACCTGGCAGGTCCTGGTCTCCGGCGTGCTCACCGGCGCCGGAATCGGCCTCGCCCTCGCCTCGACCTCCAACGCGATCATCGAGAGCGTGCCGGCCACGCAGACCGGCGAGGCGATCAGCGCCAACACCATCGCCCGCACCATCGGCAGCAGCGTCGGCACCGCCGTCATCGCCGCGCTCATCACCTCGCACAGCTCGGCGCAGGGACTGCCGTCGGACGACGCGTTCACGATCGGCTTCTGGGTCTGCGCGGGTGTCGCCGTCGTGGCGATCATCGCCACCCTCGTCGCCCCGTCCATGGCCAAACGACGCCAGCAGGCGCTCTCGCTCGGCATCGACGACTTCCCGGACGAGTCGGCCCCGTCGCACTGAGCCGGCCCCGTCGCACCGGGTCGGCCCCGGCTCGGTGCGACGGGACATCCCTCAGAGGAGGACTTGCGCGTCACCGCCGTCGACGAAAACCTCGGCACCGGTCATGAAACTAGCCTGATCGGAGGCGAGGAAGAGCACGGCGTTGGCGACCTCCGCGGGACTGCCGATGCGGGCGAGCGGGATCTTGGCGGCCATGCCGGCGAGGAGCGCCCGCTCGCGAACGGGATCGCCCTTCGCGATGCCGCGCATGCCGGGTGTGTCCGTCGGACCCGGCATGACGGTGTTGACCCGGATTCCCCGGGACGCCAGCTCCGCCGCCCAGACCCGGGTGAGCTGTCGCACGGCCGCCTTGGACGCCGAGTAGACCCCGAATCCCGCGTTGCCCCGGCTCGTGGAGGTGGATCCGGTGATGACGATGGAGCCCCCTTCGGCCATCAGCGGAAGCGCCTTCTGCACGGTGAAGAGGGTGCCCCGCACGTTCGCCCCGAAGACCTTCTCGTACATGTCGACGGTGATGTCGTCGATCGTCACGAGCCCCGATCCCCCGCCCGCGTTCGCGAACAGGATGTCCAGACTGCCCGCCTCCCGCCGAACGGTGACGAACAGGCGATCGAGGTCGTCGAGGCTCGAGACGTCGCCCCGGATGCCGGTGGCCCCGTCTCCGAGGGCGGCGACCGCCGCATCCAGCTCGGCCTGACGGCGACCGGTGACGAAGACCCTCGCGCCCTCGTCGAGGAACCGCCGGGCGGTCGCCAGGCCGATCCCGCTGCTGCCTCCGGTTATCACTGCTGTCTTCGACTCGAGCTGGCCCATGGATCTCCTGGCGTCATGTGCGGATGGAGACGCGGATGCCCGTGCTCCCCCGCAATCGTCGCTTAACTGGACCGATTGGTCAACTATATCTAGACTGACGACATGGGACGACGGAGAACATTCGACGAGGGCGACGTGCTGAGCGCCGTCGCGCCCGCCTTCTGGGACAAGGGCTACGCCTCCACCAGCCTCGACGACATCATGCAGGTGAGCGGACTCGGCAAGGGCAGCCTCTATGCCGCGTTCGGCGACAAGTACACGATTTTCCGCCGGGTCTTCGACGGATACTGCACCGGCGTCGCGCAGTCGACGGCCTCCGCGCTGGCCGGGCCGGACGAGTCGGCGTTGCACCGCCTGACGGCGATGCTCCAGCGCGCGGCGAGCCGCAACGAGGCGCAGCAGGCCTGCTTCCTCGCGAAGACGACGGCCGAGCTCGCGGCCCACGACCCGGAGGTCGCCGCCCGCTCACGGCAGGCGTTCGAGGAGATCGCACACACCATCGCCGGCTGCATCGAGCAGGCGCAGCGCGCCGGGGACATCGATGCCGGCGCGGATCCCCGACGACTGGGCCATCACATCCTCATCGTCCTCCGCGGGATCGAGGCCCTCGCGGAAGCCGGCGCGGACGCCGAGGTGCTCGGTGATGCCGCCGCCGTGGCGATCGAGAGTCTGCCTCGTGCCGCTCACGCTGAGTCCGCGGACCGGTGATAGGAATCGGACGACGTGCGGCGATTTCCCCTCAGCCGACGCGTTCTATAGCTGGACCAGCTTCGGCTTCACCGTGACCTCGACCGTGTACGCGCTGGATGCCGGCTCCCGCATCCTCTGGGGCGGAGCCTCCGGCGGGATCATGGGCATCCACGAGTGAGCCTTCCAGCCGGCCCTGTCCGGCACCGTCGTCTCCACCGCCGAATCCTTCGCCGGCGACCCCGTCGACCAGGCCAAGGATAAACTGCAGGCCCAACTCGAATACTCGCTGTCGTCGCTGGGGTATCTCAAGACTGAGGCGGAGAAGGAGAGCGCAGCGTAGGACGTGTATACAGCACGCCCTGCGATTGCGGGGCGTGCTGTTAGCGTTCGCGTTGCCCACGATTGCAACATACGGTTCGTTCTCGCTCGGGTCGTCCCAATCAGCCGTCCGCAACCGCCCCAATTCATATGGCCCGACAGCGTCCTCTGACGGCCACATCATGAAAGTTAGATACGAGACGTTGCAGAGCATCTTGGCGGTAGCACTCTTGCAGCTCCCTCTTTCCTCTTGTCATTTGGAATAGACCGGTTAAGGGCACTCGCCAATGGATGACGCCGTAGACGTCGCCGCCACAAACAGCCGAGGTGCCTGTTTAGCAGATCAAATTTCAGTTTTAGCTGCCTGCACCCCCACGATTCGAACTATCGTCGTCCTATGACACCGACTCTTGTTCGACTGTTGTATTCCTTAGTCGCGGTTCTGGGCATCCTTGCTGGGTTAGTGCTGCTCGGATCGTCGAACCAGTACGAATCGAATCTCGGCGTCGGCCTTTTTGTGCTGGGTGGCGTTGCCGGGCTGCTACTAATCAGCAAGTCCGGGAAGCGCTGATCTACGCGCAAGGTCTGCTCAATGAGCGGTGCCCGGCACGAGCCGCCGATTGCGATTGAGGCGGTAAACAATGAGCTCCGCGCGGGTTGTCGCGATCGATTACTGCTCCAGCGCCAGGAACAGAGGCGTCAGATCTAATTCTGACGTGCCCCTTGAGGGACTCGAAACCCAAAACCGCCCTTATTCGGCGGGACCAGTTCTTCAAAAACCCCGGAATATCAGCATTTTTAGGCAGTTAGAGTGCGACTCGATGTGCTGCGATATCGCCCGATTGTGGGCAAAATGTGGGCACGGTCACTCGCCTATTCGAGTTCGGAATGATCAATTGTGGCTGTCGCCACCGATGCACCCACCGCCGCGATCAAGGAATCGAGGGAACGTGCCGTCAGAGCCAACAGCAACGGGACTGAACTCATCACCAACTGGGACATGTAAAAGGTCGCACGCCTCAGCCCGAAAGCCGTTGACGAGCGGAAGTCCACACGAACTTGGCTGGACCCAGCGGCAATGCTGGCGTTAGTAACCGAAGCTCGTGAACCGAGTGCCGCTTCTATGGCCGTGAGCTGAGAATCGTTCGTCACCGACGAATCATCGGCTGCAGAGTATTCAATACGCCGTCCGCCAGCGTCGATCGTTAGGTCAGAGACCGTGATCTCGTGCTGCTCGGCGCGGCTCCGAAGCGTCGGAATGACCATTGCAGCTTCCGCTCCAGGCTTGGTGAAGCTCTCGACGCTCCCTCCGGTCAGCAAGATCGTGGTCGCTCCGAGGCGAAGTCCAAGCTCACCCCCGGACGCGAACCATCGCGCCGAATTTGGCTCGCCGATCGGCTCGTCAATAATTCGCAGCGCGTGCACTTTAAGAAGCGATGCAGTCGACTGAATTAAGCGTTGAAAGTTCTCGTGGTCTGTGGATACCTCAAGGTATCGCAGCTTGTCCATCGTTAAGTTTTTGCCAACTCGCTTCCAAAAAAGCGGGTCATCGAGGTCGACTGTGTCCAGCAAGACTTCCAACGCGGAGGCGGTCAGAACAGATGTCGCTCCAGCTTCACCGCCGGGGAACTCGCTGCTCAGCGCACCCGATCCGATCCAAACTGCGCTCAGGAACTCGCCGACTTGGCGATATCGAGTGTTGTCGAGAACAGTTTCGGCCGAAGACAGCGCGATTCCAGTTTGCTCAGACTCCCCTCGTTGGGCTGCCTCAAAGCCCAGGTCTATGTTCGAACTGAACTCGCGCGCACTCTCCTCCCCGACGAAGCCGACCCCACCCTGTAGAAGTGCCCGAGACGCAAGACCAACGACCGGTCGCTGGCTACGATCTGACGCAAGCGCGCCAAAGCTCTGTGGGCTCGCAATGAGCGCGCGACGACGCGGGCCAGTATTTAGAACTTCAGCTCGATCCGCCTCACGTGCTGGGGAAGTCTCTCCGAGCGGCATCATTATTGAAGACTTTTCGTCCATCAGGCCAAGGTCTTCCAGCAAGTAGTTAGCGTCGCCGGTAGTTCTCAGATAAACCTGTCTTTCGACTCGCTCTTTCGGCCACGAAAGTAGCAAGTCAGGCGCAAACGTATGGTTGAAGTAGTCGGTCTTTCTGATCCGTACGTCAGGATCGGCATCAGTAAGGGTAGAAATCACCTCGGCTTTGATCGACTCCACGTTCTGACGCGCGTCCCCCGACAACATGGCGGTGGTGATCGTCATTAAAGCTCCTCGTCCAAATAGCGTTTTTGCATCAAGTAGGCGCGATCTTCTTTACTAATCACTAACGACTCCTGACGATCAGACAGGACTATCACCCACAACCGACTGACCAAGTCATTGACGATGTTCGCATCCGTTTTTGACGTTATTACGTCGGGATCAGTCGAGTCGAAGACTCGCTCGCCGTTAGCGATCAAAGCTTTCGCGACGCTTGCGGCGTTTGTGTTGGCGTTCCAAGTCTTTATTCGAAAGGGCGTCCAAGTTATCCACATGAAATGCTGAGCAAGAGCTGGGCTATCACGAAGCGTCACATAGCTTTGAGCAAGAAATTTATCGAACGGCTCACCTTGACTGTCCCAGGAGTACTTCTTACTCTCGACCAGAAATCCTTCCTGATGAAACTCGCCACCAAAGAGCAGGCCACCGAGGTCGTACGAGAATTTTTGATCGCCGAATGGCCAGCTGTATTCGAGACGACTCACCGGAATGTCGTCGTAGATCGTCCATGACTGTGACACGCGCGTAGTGGAATCGAGCCATTTCTTGGCTCGACGAACGCCGTCCTCGCCAACGACGTGCTGCGATTCACCGGGCATGTGTGGATGCTATCGGAAGACCGCGAACGCTCTGGTAGTGGCTCGGTGATCGCCCTAACAGCTTGAGCGACAATGAAACGACTGCTGACTGTCCCAAGAACGTCAATGTGGGTACCCGCCGGCCTCAGTTCGTTCCGTGCGAGGCCATTGCCCTACGGACTGGAAATATTCGGTCGCATCCGCCTGCTCGCGAAACTCAAGCAGATTCCCCACCTTCTCCATCAGGACATCACGAACCTCAGCTGGAGTTGCGAAGAAAAACTCTTTGCGAGAGTTGGCCTGATTTAGCGCGCGCGCAGCGAAGTGCTTGTGCAGTTCGTTCTCCAGGGTCACCGCGTCCTCAGAGAAATAGAGCGTGTGAATATCGAATCGGAATGGAACTGCCGCTCCGCTTAGTTCACTGACGCGCTCTGTTGGTTCGAGCCTGCGGGTCAGTCCAATCTTTACGACATCCGGCCCGAACGCCCCGCGGTTCGAGATGACATATACGTAGCCGGCCCGGATATTCGCGGTTCGATAGTCGTTGGTCGCGATTGCTTCATCGATCTCGGCGAGCCGCTTCTCAAGATCCGCATCCGAGGTGCCGGCCCTCTCAAGTGCGCTGATCGCATTGGCAATATGACCACGCTCCTTATCGAGTCGCTCGCGCTCTTCGGCGAGCTCTCGAGCGACGCGCTGTTCCTCTCTTAGGGCTGCTCGTTGCTCACGCTGGTCTTCGCGCTCCTCCTGCTTCTTCATAAGCCAGTCGGCAGTGAGCCCAATCTCTTCTACCCGCAGCGCGTTGAACTCGTCGCTGATCCTCATTTCCATGAGGCCACCAAGCTTCGCTATAGCATCGCGCGTCACGTCGAGTCGTTTTTTCGCCGTGACGACGTTGCCCAGTTTCAGAGAACGGATGCTGTTGTCGGCCTCGGAGTTGTATGCGCGGAGCATGAGCTTGCCGAGGTCGTCGGCCATCTTTCGACCCTTCGCCAGAGAATTGTCGAAGGTGAAAAGGTTAGATTTCACGATTGCTCGGCCAGCCTTGACCACCTCCGCGATCTTCGCCTGGATCGCATCCAGTTGCTCGCGATACAGGGCCGCGTTTTCTAGCGGATGGTGATAGCGATAGATTCCGACGTCCTGCAGCACCCGATCGTCATTCAGGTCTACGTATTCATCACTCGAGTTGCTCAGGGCGGACAGGCGGCTTCTCAGTGCAGTGTTCTCAGCCTCTAAGAACGCGATCGTCGCGGACTCGCTCGGCCCAGGCCTCCCCACATCGTCGCTCGGCACGACCGGCACTGGCTCCTCGGCAGCCGCCACTGGCAGACCGTCAGGTAACCAAAGCTGCCAGCCTTCTGGCGCCGCTGGCCAATTGGGGTCTGGCGTCCAACCCGCCGGCGGCCGCCAGCTTGCAGGAGGCTTCGGCCAACCCGGCGGAGGGTTGAAGAGCATTCCATCGGTCATCAATAGCGCCGAACGCCTGCGCCGCTTGCAGGAGTGAGGTCAAACGGACTCCTCGAGACGGATGCACCCAAATGCTCAAGAGTGGCTGAGGGCACGACTGCCGAAAGGTCGATCTCGACAAACCGATCACGCGATGCGCTTACTGCAACGAGAGGCACGTATTCCTGCTTGCCGGTTGCCGGATTGATCGCGTCAGTTCCTACCTCGAGCGATATCGCCTGGATCAAATTCCGTCGGTCGGCTTCAAAGACCTCATGAATAGTGCGAAGCGCAACTTGGTGAACTACGTTCGCGTATCTGCCCTTGGCGTCCTTCTGGGGAAGCGGCACTGTCGTTATTTCATCGGATGCGCGCGTGTACTTGTAAGCCTTGATCGTCGGAATCCTGTCGGGCCCAGGCACGACGACCTTCAACGAAAGCTCCGCGGTAGTGGGCTCGAAGTTCGGCTCGTGTTCCACCTCGAAGTGTTCGGGATAGACGGAGTTGGCGAGAACGATCCCGACGTATTCTCGGACCGCTTCGACGGTCCCGTACCCCAGGTTGGCAATGAACGCATCGAGCGAGGCGTTGTGTTCGGAGGCCTCCTTCTCCCTTTCGGCGCACTCACTCGCATAGCGAGCTTCTTCGGCGGCTAGTGCCGCTGCTCGAGCTGCTTCTGCCGCCTCGTGATCCGCGATCAAACCTACGCGCTTGGCAGGAAGAGCCTCGACCGCTTGGTGCCACGACTGCCACTTCTCGACAAATTCGGCTTCGGCTTTCGCCTGAGCTTCTTCCAACTTTTTCTTCTTGCCGAACAGTCCTTTGGGAGCCTCGACGGGCTGACGCGTCGGCTCGGCGGGATCCGGAATCGGGATTGGAGGGGCGATCGGAACCTTCAAGTCGACCCGGTCGAACGGGGGGTGATCAACGACCTGCCGAAGGGTCTCCAGATCTACAAAGTCGTCTACATCCAAAGTCGCCTTCAGCAGATTGTCGAGATCCTCGTAAAGGCTCGCAAGATCCGCATTGTTCTCATCGACCTCTGCTTGCATCGCGGCTACGTGAGCTGCCGCAGCCTCCCGCTCAAGACGCTTTCGATCTGCCTCAGACGCACGCTGGGACGCAGCCTGGGCGCGAATTGCAGCATTACGAGCCTGCTCGGCCCGACGATTAGCAGCTTCGACAGCGCGCTGGTGCTGAGCAGATTGCCGAGCCGCAACCTGGGACTGGTGCTGAAGTTCGGCAAAAAAACCACGGCGTCGCGCCAATGGGACCTCCTAGTTAGATACGCACAGCTTAGAAGTACTTCGGCGTTGAAAGAGTTTCGCTTTCTGCTCTTTACGTCACCTCGAACTCATCACTGCCGTTCTTTTTCTTCCTACAACTTTTCGCCTGTCCCGCCGCCGCCGCTTCACTTTCCAACCTCCCTCACGATGCCTGCAGAGTGCGGGAGGTTGGAAAGCTGGCGCAGCCAGGCGGCGCCGGCGGCAGGACAGGCGAAACCCGGCCAAAACCCTTCGCTAAACCATTCGCGATGGGTGAAGTAGTTAGCGGGTTCGCGCATCTTAATTGGCTGAAGAACCCGAGCTCGGACGCCCGTCAATTCTTCTAGCGGCGCCTATTGGCGCGCGCCGCGAAGTCATCAAGCGCCGTCAAGACGTCGCGAGCCTCGTACGCGCGGTTTCGAGCACCGTTACCAACCTGCGTCAGGATGCCATCCGCGACTAGTCGGTCGATTCCGTTCTGTGCGTTCCTCGGATCGACATCCAGCTCGCCCGCGGCCAGGTTCGCGTCAATCACCGGCTGACGTTGGAGCACGTCTAGGAGGCGACGGCCTGCGCTCCCGACTCGTGCACTCGTCAACAGCTCCCACTGCGTGCGGACGCTCGTTAGGTCCCCGACCAGCTGCCGCCCGTTGACGATTGCATCGGCCGACGCGCGCGCGAAGGCTTGAATGATGGGCGCCACGTTTCCTGCTCGATACTCCGTGAGCGCGTGGAAGTATCCGCGAGTGTCTCGAAGGAGCCCGGCTGAAACGGGAACGGTGACGTTCTGTGTTACTCCCAGTCGGCGAAGCATGGCCTGGATAAGGGCGCGACCCGTCCTTCCATTGCCGTCCGGAAACGGATGGACGGTCTCGAACTGTGCGTGCGCGATCGCGATTTGTGGCAGTGCCGGAAGATCGGTGCGGCGCGCGAACTCGACCAGGTCATTCATAAGGTCGGCGACTCGGTCCTGGTGAGGAGGTACGAAAACTGCACCATGCGGGCTGTTCCCGAATCCACCCCCGATCCAGACTTGTTCTGTTCGCCATCTCCCGGTGTGCTCCGGTTGGTCGTCACGCAGAATCTCCGACTGCATAGCGATGATCGATGGCACGTCAAGATCCTCAGCCATTTCGATCGCGGCCTCCATCGCTCGGACATTGCCCACAATCAATTTGGAATTCTGGCCAGAGCCACGCCCCAGCTCGGCGAGGGCAATGTTCTTTGCCGACGCGGTGAGCTGCTCGATCTCAGAGCTCGCTGCGCTCTCGCTGCGGAGCAGTATCGCGGAGAAAGGCGCAGCGATGGACCCTACCTCGCCGTCGAATCGACCAAGCTCAACTACCGCCTCTTCAGCCGCAATAGCGGTGTCGAGGTCGAGCGTCGGAAGGGCACGCTTCGCAATGAACGGAGGAATTGAAGCCTCGTATGGTCCTCGAGCCCTCAGGGCCGCTCGACGAGACTGCCCCTGATCGTCCGTGCTCCGCCATTCGCGCTGTTCCGATTTGGTCTGAGGCCACGGTTTCGACGGATTTGATCGTCTAATAGTCGTCGCCATGAAAAACATAATACCGATGGTTGTGTCTCTAACCATCGGTACAGCAGAATCTTATTTTCACTTATTCGGTGTGAGATTGTCGCACCCAAGTCGTAGCCTCAACCAGAGCTCAAGTAGATCGGGGCAACGATGGTTCAATCACCGCACACGAAACAATGGCAGGCAAGCGTTACCGCGTCAGGTACCGGAAGCCGGATCACTCGCAGACGGACAGGCGAGGCTTCCGCACAAAGCGGGAGGCCGAGTTGTTCCTCGCGGCTACAGAGGTACGCAAGGCGACCGGCGAGTTCATCGATGCCACCGCCTCCCGAATCTCGATGGACGAATTAGGCAGTCCCTGGCTTCGTGCTCAAAGCCACTTGAAGCCCAGCTCCTATACAGTCATCGAGGTCGCCTGGCGCATTCATGTTCGACCAAGGTGGGGCCATCGCATGCTTGGTGAGATCCGGCACAGCGAGGTGCAGGCATGGGTGAGTGACCTGTCGGCGACGAAGAGCCCGACGGTTGTCATTCGTGCGTTCGGAGTACTCGCCGGCATCATCGATGTCGCGGTAAAGGATCGTCGCCTTCCATCGAACCCGGCCCGCGGCGTTAACCTGCCACGGAAGCGCGGAAAGAAAGAGAGGCACTACCTGAGCCACACCCAGGTGCAACTCCTGGCTGACCAGTCACGGGCAAATGGCACGCTCGTGCTCCTACTCGCGCACTCCGGACTGCGGTGGGGTGAGGCCGTCGGGCTACGAGTCAGCAACGTCGACTTTTCTAGACGCCGAATTCTTGTTCGCGCGAACGCGGTCAAAGTTCGCGGGACCGTCGTGCCCGGAATCCCTGAGTCTCACGAGTTACGGAGCGTGCCGTTACCGGAATTCCTGTCCGGGCCGCTTACATCTCAATGCGACCAAAAGGCGCGCGACCACCTCGTCTTTGGCACAGGGACCGAATACTTGCCCACCCCGACCCAAGGCGATGGCTCGTTCGCTGGCGCGCGCAAACGGTCGGTCGAGCTAGACCAAGAGTTTCCCTCGAAACTAACTCTTCACGACCTCCGGCACACTGCAGCCTCTCCGGCAATCTCGGCCGGCGCGAATGTTAAAGCGGTTCAACGAATGTTGGGACAGGCATCGGCAGCAATGACGTTGGATACCTACGCAGATCTTTTTGATGACGATTTAGATGCAGTCGCAATGTCACTGAACGCAGCCAAAGCCAACTCAATGCTGCCGTTCTCGACGCAGAGGCATGTGTAATAGTTCCGCTGACAAACCCAGGAAGCTGACTCGAACGTTAACTTCAGCCTCTCCGGCTCCTCCTGCTTTCAGGAGTCGGAGGTCAGTGTCTATAAGCGGACAGTCGACATCGATCTCTGGGACACCGGCGAGCACGGCGGTGAAGTTCCACGACTCTCCGCGCTTCAGCAGCAGCGGAGTAATTCTCACTATGGCGTCTGGAGCGTCGGCACCAAGAGCCGGGGAGAAAAGCGCAGCCCCGCCCTCAACTCCCGTGAGTCCATAAAAGGTCTGATTGAAAGCGATCGAAATCGGTCGCCCGCCGTCAAAAAAGGCGGACGCGATATCTCTAGGACCAACGTTCACCAAGGATATTTCGACGAGATGAGGGTTCTCGACGACAAAGTCTCGAAAAGACAGTTGGAGCAGTCCGGGCCTCACTCCCTCCGGAATGAGAGGAATCGAACGAAAAGTGAGGTCTAACTTTCCGCGACGATTACCCCACCGACGCGTAGCAAAGACAGCGACCACGATTCCGGCGATCGCCACGAACAAGGCAACAATAGCCACTGTTATTTCGCCTGACATTCAGGGTCGAACCTTGACCTTGGATGAGATAGGTGCTGAACGCTTCTCGAATGCCTGCTCTATGTATCCCTCTGGAGCCGCAACGAAGTCGTCCCACCTCACCAAGACGCAATAACGGTCGTCTTCGGCATGGAAACACTTGCCGTTCGGAATGTAGTAGTTATACGAAAATTCGCTAATGACGGAGTCGTCGTTGATGGACACGAGGTTGTGCTGCTCGCCACATGTCGGACAGTCGAACTTTCCGCCAAAGACCCTCTGGTACATCGAGGGCAGCACGATCCCCAAAATCCCATTCTTCGAATGGTCTGCTGACGTGTAGAGCGAGGCTTGAAGCTCTCTTTTGATGAACCGCTGCTCGTAGTCGCCCAAGTTCTGAGAACTTCTCTCGCCAATGAGAAATATCGTCACCGTCGAGTCGTAAAGATAGTCACTTCTGATCCGACGCATGATGTAGTCCTCATCAGTCGAATTAATCGGGTCGCTCAAGGACTTGTCGACGTAGTCAAATCCCTCAATTTCCTTTATCGCGTCCTTGTACGCCATGTCCTCCGTTTTGAATGACACGTAGGTCTTTCGTCCCATGACTTGCCTCTCGTTAGGGCAGCGGTTCTTCACCGCGGGAGGCCAGCCACATAGTGTGTTCTCGGCTGATGGCCTCCTCAGCGTCCGCTACTGCTTGGTCCCACTTATCTTCCTCAACTGTTTTTAGAACGGTCGCCTGAATGGCCAGTTCAACCGCCGCAACTCGATACGCAGACGTGAGCTGCGAATATTGCTTGAGGGCCATCCACGCGGCTCCGGCAGCTACGACGGCACCAGCGATACCGGCGAAATCAATGGGCTCAGCGCGTCCGAGCGCCAAGGCCGCTGCAACTATTGCGATCAGCTCAACCGCTAGAAGGGCAAATCGAAACGAAGTCGCGCGTACCGAGTTCGCTTTCGCATTTGATGAATACCAAAGCCGCTGACCCTCAGTTCGCTGAGCAAGATAGGTCGAGCGGCGCTGATCGAAGGAGGTACTACGAAGTCGGCGCATAGATTCCGTCACAACGGCGTCTCCAACGCTCAGGTCAATCTTGTCGCTTCCCTTTCTTACGATTTCCCTTATGCGTTCCAACAAAAGCGCCTCCGCGTCTTTGTCTGAAACCGAGGAGCCATACGGTTCACCTCGAACGGAGAATCTCCAGGCCAAAGTTTTGGCCGACTCAGCGATCGCGCGCCCGGAATACCACGCCCGCTCGGGCTGTAGGCGGATTAGCGCAAACTCAGCGAACGCCGCAACTACAAAACCCGCCAGCAATACCCACGCAAGTACACGGAGGGTGCCGGAAGCGGCGCCAATCGCCCCCGCAGTAGCCGCCACAAAAATGGACACGAAACGCGTTGCGCTCAGCGCGAGATAACGGCGTTGGCCTCGCCCCGACGCGAGGTCCGCGGAAGTGTATATCGCGGGCAACTCTAAGTCTTCAGCATGAAGATCGGATCCGGGCATATCGCTGACACTAGTGCTCAGCTACGACATCAGGTCCAAGCTATTCAGAGACCAAACGTGGGCAAACTGTGGGCAGATGACCAAAATCCGACTCCTATGACGGCGGTAAACATGCCCTGACCAGCATTTTCCATGAGTGAGCCCTGGTGCCCCTGGAGGGACTCGAACCCCCAACCGTTTCCTTAGGACGGAACTGCTCTTCCATTGAGCTACAGAGGCTGGCTCATCGAGTTTAGCGGAGCGGTGCCGCGGTGCGAGCAACGATGCGCAGCAGAGCGGTCACGCCGCCGGCGCCAGGTACTCCTGCCACTGCGTCTCCGCGCGCTCGACGCCGCTCACGAGCCACGCCGTGCCGTGCGGGGCGTGCGGGCGGATGCGCAGG
>NZ_DASWPB010000194.1:0-4767 GCF_036404185.1 Lacisediminihabitans sp.
TCTGGTCGAGCACAAGCTGGATCTGGTGATGACCGTCTCGGACCGGATCATCGTGATGGACGGCGGCCGGATCATCGCCGAGGGACGCCCGGAGGACGTGCGCCACGACCCCGCGGTGATCGAGGCGTACATCGGCCGTCGCCGCGAACCGGCACGGGAGGATCAGGCATGACCGATCTGCTCGCGCTCGACGACGTGAACGTCTACTACGGGCCGTTCCACGCCCTCCGCGGCAACTCCCTGACCGTGGGCGAGGGGGAGATCGTCTCGCTGCTGGGCGGCAACGCCAGCGGCAAGTCGACGACGATGAAGACCATCCTCGGGCTCATCCCGGTGAAGTCGGGCTCCGTCCACTTCGCCGGGGCGGACATCACCCACGCCTCCACGAGGCATCGGGTCAGGGCGGGGATCGCCTCCGTGCCGGAGGCCAGACGGGTCTTCCCCCAGATGACCGTGGACGAGAACCTCCTCGCCGGCGCGTACACCCGGAAGGACAGGGCAGGCATCGCCGAGGACCTCGAACGGATGCGCGACCACTTCCCCCGGCTCGCGGAGCGACGGCGACAGGAGGCGGGTACGCTGTCCGGCGGCGAGCAGCAGATGCTCGCCTTCGCGAGGGCGCTGATGAGCCGGCCGAAGCTTATCTGCATGGACGAGCCCACGATGGGGCTCTCCCCGAAGCTCGTCGACCAGGTGCTCGACGAGATCGTGCGCATCAATCGGGAGCTCGGCGTGGCCGTGCTGTTCGTCGAACAGCAGGCCGAGCTGGCGCTGTCCATCGCCTCCAGGGGATATGTGCTCGCCACCGGTGAGATCGTCCTGAAGGGCACGGCCACGCAGCTGCTCGACGACCCGCACATCCAAGAGGCCTACCTCGGAAAGGCAGCACAGGCATGACCCCACCCCGGCTCGGCTATTTCACCCGACTCCTCGACGACGTTCCCCCGCTCGAGCGCTATCGCAACGCCCTCGCACAGTTCGTCCGCGCGGAGGAGCTCGGCTTCGACACCGCATGGGTGGCCCAGCACCACTTCCACAGCGGGGAGGGCGGGCTCCCCTCCCCGTTTGTGCTGCTCGCCCAGGCGGCGGCGAAGACCTCGCGCATCCTGCTCGCCACCGGGATCGTCACCCTTCCGCTCGAAGCCCCGCTCCGGGTCGCCGAGGACGCGGCCGTGCTCTGGCTGCTCGCGGACGGTCGTTTCGAACTCGGCATCGGGTCGGGAGGTACGGCGACGTCGTTCCCGCCGTTCGGCCTCGCCGTCGAGGACCGGCCGGCCATCTACGCGGCCCACAAGGAGACGCTGCTGCGGGCCCTGCGCGGCGACGTGCTCACGACGGACGGAGGAGCGCTCTACCCGCCGGCTCCGCAGCTCGCCGACAGCCTGTGGGAGGCGACCTTCTCTGCCAGCGGTGCCGAGCGCATCGGCCGCGAAGGGAACGGGCTGATGCTCTCGCGCACCCAGCCGCGTCGCGACTACACCGGGCGGGGTTCCGTCGGCGATCAGGTGCCGCTGGTCGACGGTCACGCGAAGGCCCTGCCCGAGGGCGTGGCGCAGAGGGTGATGGCCTCGCGCTCGGTGCTCGTCGTCGATACCGAGGAGGAGGCACGACACTGGCGGGCCCAGGGCATCGCACGCTCGGTGCCGCAGCTCGCGGCGCAGAGTGTCACGATCCCCGAGGGGGCATCCGACGCCGAGGTGGCCGCGTATCTCGACCTGTACGTCGGCACCCCGGCGCAGGTGCTGGCGGCGCTGGCGGAGGACCCGATCCTGCCGCGCGCGACCGACATCGTCTTCCAGCCGCATCCCGTCGACCCGCCGCACGAGGTCGTGCTGCGCTCGCTCGAGCTCATCGCCACGGAGGTCGCGCCGGCGCTCGGCTGGGCGCCGCAGAGCTGACCACCGCCCGCCCGGAAACCCGCTCGGAAAGGAAACCCATGACCACCGATGTCATCGATCAGCTGCTCGGCGTGGAGGAGGGCGACGCCCTCTTCGCACTGCGCAGCCAACGTCCAGAGGCCAAGAGGAACGCCCAGGCGAGCTTCGACGCGCTGTTCGCCTCCGACGAGCTCGAACAGGCCAGCCAGCTCGAGCGCCTTGCCGTCGCCTACTGGACGGTGGCACTCTCGCAGAGCCCCATCGAGTCCTTCTATCGCGGGCTGCTCGCGGCGGCCTCGCCCGAGACGCTCTCCGCGCTGGAGGCCGCCCTTCCGGGGGCCGTCACCACCGGCCCGTACGGCGACTATCCGGAGGGACCTCTGGCGGTCGAGAACGTCGTCGGCCTCCGCTGGGAGCCGGATGCGACCCTCGCCGCCGCGGTCGGCCCGCGGCTCGCCGCGGCCCTCTCCCACACCCACCTGCTCGTCTATCGACCGCGCGATTCCTCGGCGGATGCGCTCCAGAGACTTCTCGACGCCGGCTGGTCCACGACGGGCATCGTCACGCTCTCCCAGCTCGTCGCGTTCCTCAATTTCCAGCTCCGCGTCGTCGCGGGCCTGGCCGCCCTGAAGGGAGAACTCGCATGAGCGAGAAGGTCATCCGTCACGATTTCGAGGCCCCCAATGCCTTCACCCAGGCCGAGCTCGGCTGGGAGGCCTGGCTGGAACCGCTGCCCCTCGATGAGCTCACCGAGCGGCACTACGTCGGTCTCGTCGACAAGGGCCGCGCGAACAGCCCCTACTTCCGACTGCTCGTTCGCGATCCAGACATCCTCGGTGCCCGAACCCGCACCGACAACGACATCTTCTACAACGAGAAGGGCGGCCTGCCCCGCGCCCAGCGGGAGCTCTCCGCGGCGAGTGCCTCGCGCACGAACGGCTGCATCTTCTGTGCCTCGGTGCACTCCCGCTTCGCCACCCACCACTCCAAGCGGTACGACGACGTGCAGCGGCTGCTGGACGAGGGCACGTCGGCTCCACAGGAGGATCCGCAATGGCGGGCCGTCATCGACGCCTCGGTGGCGCTCACCAGAACACCCGCCGAGTTCGGCGCGGCGAACGTGCGTCAGCTGCGCGAGGCCGGCCTCGACGATCTCGCGATCGCCGACGCCATCCACGGCGCGGCCTTCTTCAACTGGGCGAACCGGCTCATGCTCTCGCTCGGCGAGCCGACCCCGCCGAAGGGATCCTGAGCCGGTGCCCGCGGCCTAGAGAAGGCTCAGCGCCGGCTCGACGCTCTCGCGCAACGCGCGGAACACGCTCGGCGGCGTGTCGGAATGCAGGGTGCATCCGGGGGCGACGATGAGGCGGTCGCCCGCTTCGGCGCGGGCGGCGAGCACCGTCTCCCTGACCCTGCTCGGCGGCCAGTACAGGGATTGCACCTCGTCCAGCCCCGCCATCACCACCCTCCGGCCATCCCGGACCGCGTCTCCGATGGTCGGGGCGGACGTGGCCGGTGACCAGTTGAAGACCTCCGCCGGGTAGTCGTCGAGCAGGGACAGATTCAGGTCGTCCCCGTGGGCGTGGATGATGCGGGTCAGCCCCTCCGCGGCGCGGAGCACGCGCCGGTCGAAGGGCGCGATCCAGTCCGAGAACTCCTCGGGGGTGATGCCCCAGCTCGACGCGTCGCTTGCCGCTCCCGTCACGGCCAGGAAGAGCCCGTCGATACCGCTGTCGCGCACCCGGCCGACGTGCTCCTCGAGCCTCGAGGTCACCCGGTCGAGGACCTCCCTGGCCAGGTCCGGCGATCGACGAAAGTGCGGGATGACCGAGTCGCCGAGCGATCGAACGACGGTTTGCAGCGGGGAGAAGACCGTCTCGATGACCGCGGCCTCCGGCGCCGCCTCCCTGATCAGGCCCAGCACGGCGAGTTGCGCGGCGAATCCCGGATAGTCGGCACCGGCGCGTCCCAGACCCGCGAACTGCGCCTCGTCGGTGATCTCGGCGATGTCGTCCGGGGTGGCGAGCCGGTAGTCGTTCATCACCTTGATGTAGTCCCAGTCGTACTCGCGGTAGAAGCGCAGGTGGGCGGCGGCGGAATCCTCCGGCTCCCAGAGGGCGCTGCCGAAATGGATCCAGGCGCCGACCGGCGGGCGGTCGGTGGCGCTTCCGGCTGCTGCCGCGGTGAATCGTTCCAGCTTGCTCATGTCCTGCTCCATGGTCGTTCTCCCTCAGGGGGTTCACGGAGGGATCGACAACAGTGTGGCCCGCGGACCGGCCGCTCGGGCTCGGCGGCGACACATTTCGTCTTGCGGGGCACGCGGCGGCGTTAGCCTGGGTCGGTGAACGAACGTCCGGTGGCCCCGCTTCCGGATCCGCCCTCCGATCTGGAGGCCTTCTGGTCTGCCAGGTACCGGCGGGCGCTCGCCGTGGGCGGGCATCCGCGCGTCGTCGAGGACACGGTTCGCGGCGACGTCCGGATGCTGCGGATCGAGTATCCCTCCACCGACGGCGTCGTCATCGGCGCCTGGGTGACGCTGCCCGCCGACGGGGTGGTCGACCGCGGGATCGTGCGTCTGCACGGCTACGGCGGTCTCATCGAGGCCGACGTGCGGCATCCGGCGCTCCCGCGCACCGCGGTGATCTGGCCCTGCCTGCGCGGCCTCGGCGAGCTGAGCCGTTCGCCGCGCTTTCCGGACGCTGCCGACGAGCACGTGCTCGCGGGCATCGAGTCCCGGGATGGCTATATTCACGGCGGATGCGTCGAGGACGTCTGGTGCGCGATCTCCGCGGTGATCGACCTGCTGCCGGATTCCTCGCGCCGGATCGACCTGATGGGTGGCAGCTTCGGCGGCGGCATCGGGGTGATGGCCACCGCCTGGGATCCGCGC
>NZ_DASWPB010000195.1:0-14210 GCF_036404185.1 Lacisediminihabitans sp.
GTCGTAGAGTTCGCGCTGCTGCTCCTGGGTGGGGTGCAGCTCGTCCCAGACATCCGCTCCGCGTCCCGAGGGGCGCAGGCGGGTGAGGCGCAGCTGTGCGTCGAAGCGGTCGGCGATGGCCTTGAAGTCGTCGAGCTGGCCGATGTTCTGGCTGGTGCAGACGACCGAGATCTTGAAGCCCTTGAAGCCGGCGTCGTACATGTTCTGCATGGCCTTCATGGCCGTGGCGTACGAACCCGGGCCGCGCACGTGGTCGTTGACTTCGGCGGTGGCGCCGTCGAGCGAGATCTGCACGTCGACGTAGTCGCTCTTCGTGAGCCGCACGGCGATCTCTGGCGAGATTTTCACGCCGTTGGTGGAGAACTTCACCCCGACGTGGTGCTCGGAGGCGTAGTCGACCAGCTCCCAGAAGTCCGGCCGAACCGTCGGCTCGCCGCCGCCGATGTTGACGTAGAAGACCTGCATCCGTTCCAGCTCGTCGATGACCCCCTTGGCCTCCGCCGTCGTCAGCTCCCGCGGATCCCGCCGGCCCGAACTCGACAGGCAGTGGACGCAGGACAGGTTGCAGGCGTAGGTGAGCTCCCAGGTCAGGCAGATCGGGGCGTCGAGCCCGTATTCGAAGAGATCCACCAAGCGGGTCGGCTTCGTCGCGGAGCCACCGGCGGGAGAGGGGGTTCGTGGTGCTTCGAGGAGGGTCATGAGGGCCTTTCGACGACCATGGAGGACTGGGCGAGCGTGCCGAGCGCGCGCCGGTACCGGGGAAGCTCCGAGTCGGAGATGCCGGCGGCGAGACAGGCGTCACGGGCGGTGGGGGATTCTGCGAGGGCGCGGACGACGGCGAGCAGCGTCGTGTCCTTGAGGAACGAGAGCTTCCGCGTACCGAAGTGATAGAGCAGGGCGCCGAACGGCTCCGGCCGCACCGACACCTGCGGGTGGAGGTCCCACCCGAGATCGAGATCCAGGTCCGGCATCGTGGACGCCTCAGTAGACGCCGCACATGCCGTCGATCGAGACCTCCTCGACCAGGGTGTCGGACTCGATGCCGCGATCCTCGTCGGTGTGCTCGTCCGTCGTCGCCCGTTCCGGACTCGTCTGTTCTGGAGTTGCCTGTTCTGCCGCTAGTTTTAACTGCTCGATGAGAGTCATCGGAATCTCCTTGTACGAGAAAATCGACTGCTGTGGCGATTCGCCGGACATCAACCAGGCTAATGACACCGAGTGCCGATGGGAAGGGGTGATCTGCTGTGAATCCGCAAGACGCGGCGACGGTCCCGCCGCGCATCGGCAGGCAGCCATCGACCTCCCGCGCCCAGCTCAGCCACATCGCGCTGCAGCTGTTCATCGAGCGGGGATTCGACGAGACCACCGTCGATCAGATCGCGTCGGCCGCGGGGATCGGCCGCCGCACCTTCTTCCGGTACTTCTCCTCCAAGAACGACCTGCCCTGGGGAGACTTCGATGCCGGCCTCGAGGACATGCGCGCCTATCTCCGGAGCTCGTCGGGGGAGCTCTCCCTCATCGACGCGCTCGTGGCGGCCGTGATCGAGTTCAACCGCTTTCCCGCGGAGGAGATTCCGTATCACCGCAAGCGCATGGAGCTGCTGTTGACCGTTCCGACGCTCCTGGCCCATTCCGCGCTGCGCTACGTCGAGTGGCGTCAGGTCGTCGCCGACTACGCCGCGTCGCGGCTGGGGGTGGAGCGCGACAGCCTGGAACCGCAGGCCATCGCCTGGATCTTCCTCGGCGTCTCCCTGTCCGCCTACGAGCAGTGGCTGAAGGATGAGGACGCCGATCTGATCCGGCTGCTCGAATCCGCCTTCGTCACGATGAGGACGACGCTGCTCGTCCCCTGAGCGGGGCTCGCGGCGGGCCGCGGAGCGATACTGGAGGCGAGGGACGGAGCGTTTCGAGATGGGATACGACGTCATCGTCGTCGGCGCCGGATCGGCGGGCGCGGCGCTCGCGGCACGACTGAGCGAGGATGCCGGGCGGTCGGTCCTGCTGCTGGAGGCCGGTCCAGTGCCGGAGAACGCGGCGGCGTTCCCCGCCGAGCTGCTCGACTCCGGGACGGTTCGCGGCGCGATGCCCGGACATCCGGACAACTGGTCGTTCCCCGCGCACCTGACGCCGGAACGCCCGTACTCGGTCGCCAGAGGGCGCATTCTCGGCGGCTCGTCGACCATCAACGGCGCGTATTTCATCAGGGCCAGGAGGCAGGACTTCGAACGCTGGGCGGCCGGCGGCAACGACGAGTGGACCTGGGAGAAGAGCCTGCCCTTCTACCGTCGGCTGGAGCGCGACCTCGTGCACGGCGAGAGCGCCGTGCACGGCGGCTCGGGACCGATACCGGTCGCCCTGCCGCCCCAGGACCATCCGGCGATCGAGGCGTTCCTCCGTGCGGCCGCGGCCATGGGCTTCGCCGCCGAGCCGGACAAGAACGATCAGGGTGAGCCGGGTTACGGACCGTTGCCCATGAACGTGCTCGACGGCGTGCGCATCAACACGGGCCTGGCCTACATCGATCCGGTCATGGGCAGGCGGAACCTGTCCGTGCGCGGCGGTGCCCTGGTGCGCCGGGTCGTCCTCGACGGCACCAGGGCCGTCGGGGTGGAGGTCGAGACCGACGGCGCCGTGTCCCTGGCCGAGGGCGGCGAGGTTGTGCTCTGCGCGGGCAGCGTGAAGACTCCGCAGCTCCTGCTGATCTCCGGGATCGGCCCGGCGGAGCCGTCGCGCCGTCTTGGCATCCAGCCGGTCGTCGATCTGCCCGGCGTGGGACGGGACTTCAGCGACCACCCCCAGATCACGGTCGCCTGGCGGCCGAGACGCGAGCTCGCGGACTACACGACGAGCCAGTCGCTCGCCGCCTGCCTCAACTTCACCTCGCGGGGCTCACGGGTCGAGGGCGACCTCGAGATCCTGCCCGTCATCAAGCCGACCGTCTACCAGCTGACCGGGAGGGCGCCGGAGGCCGGCCCCGGCGAGCTCGCCTTCCTCGTGGCGGTGCAGGCCGAGACCTCCCGCGGTCAGCTGACCCTGGAGTCGGCGGATCCCGCGGTGCCGCCACGCATCGACTATCACTATCTCTCCACCGCGGACGACCTGCGCAGGATGCGGGAGGCGGTGAGGACGGCCGCGGCGCTGGTGCGCTCGGAGGCCTACGGTGCGCTGTTCGACCGGCTGGTCGAGCTGACGGACGCCGTCCTCACCGATGACGTCGCGCTCGACGACTGGCTGCGCGCGCACGTGGGGACGGCCATCCACCTGTGCGGCACGGCCAAGCTCGGCGGGGAGGGCGATCCGTCGGCTGTCGTCGACCAGTACGGGCGGGTGCACGGCGTCACGGGCCTCCGGGTGGCCGACACCTCGATCCTGCCGACCGCGCCGACCAGGGGCCCCGCGGCCACGGCCGTGCTCATCGGAGAACGGGTCGCCGACTTCATCCGGCGAGGATGCTGAGCGGTCGGCTTCCATCTCGGCTACACGGACACCCCGATGACCTCGGCCATCACGGCCGCGAAGAACGACCCGGCCGACTTCGTGCGCCTGGCGTACGACGGCCTGGAGGCCGGAGCGCACGAGGTGCTCGGCGACGAGCTCAGCGCCACCGTCAAGCGGAGGCTGGCCGACCCGATCGAGACCATGTACCCACAGCTGGTCGCCGGCTAGTCAGGCCGCTATTCGCAGCCCTCGCAGCCGGTCTCCGCCGCCGGATCGAGATCGAGAAGCGGTTTTGCGAAACACAGCGACGCCTCGTGTCCGGCGTAGTGGCCGAAGTTGGGGATGCGGGTGTAGCCCTGGCGCAGGTAGAACCGCACCGCGTCCGGCTGCCTGTCCCCGGTCTCGAGCAGCAGGCGGCTGTATCCGCGTTCGCGGGCGATGGACTCGAGGCGGTCGAGGATGGCGGTGGATGCGCCGCTGCCGCGGCTCTCCCGGCGCACGAACATCCGTTTGACCTCCGCCTCCGCCTCGTCCAGCTCGCGCAGGCCGCCGCAGCCGATCGGGGAGCCCTCGTCGTCCTCGGCGACGACGAAGACCGTCATGTCCGCGGCCGAGGGGGCGATCCCCGGCTCGGAGTCCGGGGTGCCGTAGCGCTCGGCGATCTCGGCGCGCTGCGCGGCCCGGAGCGCGGTCGCCTCCGGATCGTCCCACGGCACCTCCCGAACGATCATCCGCCGGTGAGCCTCTCGATCAGCTCCCGATAGCGGGCGGCCGTCTGCTCGACGATGTCCCCCGGCAGCTCCGGCGGCGCTCCGGTCCTGTCCCAGTTCGCCGTCAGCCAGTTGCGTACGATCTGCTTGTCGAAGCTGTCGGTGCGGTTGCCCGATCCGTAGGCCGCGGCATCCCAGTAGCGCGAGCTGTCGCTCGTGAGCACCTCGTCCGCGAGGGTGATGACCCCGCTGTCGCGGTTGGCGCCGAACTCGAACTTCGTGTCCGCGAGGATCAGGCCCCGCTCCTCGGCGATGGCGGACGCCCGGGAGAAGACGTCGAGGCTCAGGGTGCGCAGCGCCTCCGCGGTCTCGGCGCCGACCAGGTCGACCGTGCGCTCGAAGGAGATGTTCTCGTCGTGCTCGCCCATCGGCGCCTTGTACGCCGGCGTGTAGATCGGTTCTGGCAGCCGGTCACCGTCCGAGAGCCCGGCGGGGAGCGGCACCCCGCACACGCTCTGCGTCCGCTGGTACTCGAGCCAGCCGCTCCCGGAGAGATAGCCGCGCACGACGCACTCGATCGGGAACATGTCCAGGGTCCTGGCCAGCATCGCCCGACCGGCAACGGCATCCGGAATGAGATCGTCCACCCGCTCGCCGTGCAGCTCGTGGTCGGCGATCAGATGGTTGGGCAGACCGCGCAGCCGGTCGAACCACCAGAGGCTGAGGGTGGTCAGCAGTTCGCCCTTGCCGGGGATGCCGGGGGAGAGCACGTGGTCGAAGGCGCTCACCCTGTCGCTCGCCACCATGAGCACGCGGGTCGCGGAGGCGAGGTCCCTCGTCGCCGTGTCGATGTAGAGATCACGCACCTTGCCGGAGTACGCGTGCTTCCAGCCGTCCGACGTCAGATCCAGTGCATCCACGTGCCCATTATTCAGGACCGCGCGGATGTCCGGGTGCTACAGGGCGACTCTCGCCGCGATGTCGGTGCGGAACTGACCGCCCTCGAGGTCGATTGCCTCGAGGGCGCGGTAGACCCTGGAGCGCGCCTCGGTGAAGTCGGGGGCCGTCGCGACGACACTGAGCACCCGTCCGCCCGTGGCGATCAGCCGTCCGGCGGAGACGGCGGTGGCGGCGTGGGCGACCGAGACGCCGTGGATGGCGAGGGCCGTGTCCAGACCGACGATCTCCCTGCCGGTGACCGGGGTGTCCGGATAGCCCTCGCTGGCGAGGACGACGGTGACGGCGACGTCGTCGGAGAATTCCGGGCGCGGCTGGCCGCCGAGCTCGCCCGTCGCCGCCGCGAACAGCAAACCGCTCAAGGGGGTTACCAGTCGCGGCAGCACGACCTGGGTCTCCGGATCGCCGAAACGGGCGTTGAACTCGATGACCCGGATGCCCTTGTCCGTGAGGATGAGCCCGCAGTAGAGCAGCCCGATGAACGGCGCCTGCTCCTCGGCGAGCTGCCGGACGGTGGGCAGGGCCACGGTGTCGATGACCTCGTCGACGAAGCCGGAGGGCAGCCAGGGCAGCGGCGAGTATGCGCCCATCCCGCCGGTGTTCGGGCCCTCGTCGTCATCGGCAAGTCGTTTGTAGTCCTGGGCCGGGGAGAGCGGCAGCACGGTGTGGCCGTCGCTGAGCAGGAACAGCGAGACCTCCTGCCCCTCGAGGAACTCCTCCACGAGTACGCTCCCCTGGCTGAGCCAGTAGGAGGCGTGGGCCATGGCGGCCTCGCGGTCCGCCGTGACGAGCACCCCCTTGCCCGCGGCCAGCCCATCGGCCTTGACGACGTAGGGGGCTCCGAACTCGTCGATCGCGACAACGGCCTCCTCCAGGGTGGCCGCGCGGACGGCCCGGCCGGTTGGCACGCCGGCCTCGTCCATGATCCGCTTGGCGAAGGTCTTGCTGCCCTCGAGGGCGGCGGCCGCCTTGCCCGGGCCGAAGACGGCGATGCCCCGTTGCCGCAGCTTGTCGGCGACGCCGGCGACGAGGGGCGCCTCCGGTCCGATGACAACGAGCTCGATGTCGTTGTCGAGCGCGAACTCGGTGACCAGGGTCGGGTTGGTGGGATCGAGGGCGATGACGGGCACGTCGGCCGCTATGCCGCCGTTGCCGGGGGCCACCGTGATGTCGTGACCGGCCTGCTCGCGCAGCAGTGCGGTGACGATGGCGTGCTCGCGCGCGCCGGAGCCGAGGACGAGGATTCTCACCCGGTAAGCGTACCCAAGGCCATGGGATCGGGTGACCTCGGAACGACGGCATGGGGAATCCAAGCAACTTAAGTTGACTATTTTCCCTAAGCAACGTAAGTTGCTTACATGACCCCGATCACGCCACCACCCACGGGAGGCCCGGCAGACGGGCTCGCCGCCGTCGTCGCCCTGCGCGAGCTGGCCGACCGCATGGAAGATGCGGAGGTCGAACGCGCGATGCGCGAGGGCTGGTCGTGGACCGAGGTCGCCCAGGCGCTCGGCGTCACCCGTCAGGCCGTGCACAAGAAGCATCTGCGTCGTCTCGCCGATGCGGGAATCGAATTGAGGAGACGAAATGGATGAGGAGAGCCTGCCGCAGGGACTGCGTGCGTTCGTGCTGACGGCCATCGACGAGGCCGCCCGGCGCGGTGCGGGCACCGTGCAGGCCGAGCACGTTCTGCTCGCGGTTGCGGCCGACAAGATCGGCGCGGCATCCAAGGTGCTCGTCGACGCCGGCCTGGACTACGAGGCGATCGTCGCCGCTCTCCGCGAGGAGCGTGCCAGGAGCCTCGCGACCGCCGGGATCACCCCGGTCGATGCGAGCCTGCTCGAATCGACCCCTCGCCGGTCTGCCAGGCCGACCTGGGGCGCATCCGTTCGCGACGCCATGGACCGCGGTCGCCGATCATCCGCACGGAACCGTCGGCGTCGATCGCCGGACATCGATCTCCTCATCGGCATCCTCGGGGCGGACGTGGGAACGGTGCCCAGAGCGCTCGCCATCGCCGGCATCGACCGACACGCACTGATCGACCGGCTCCAGCAGCTGTAAGCACCGCATAACCCGGCATCGACGATGCCGCACAGAACCACCGTTGGCAGAGACCTGTCCCGCGGCGATCCGGCGCGCCCGGATCATCCCATCACCACCCAGAAATCACGACAGACAACCATTCACGAAAGGGCTCCCCATGAGCATCTCAACCCCACCGGCAACACCACCCCGCGCCGTCTCGACGACGGACTGGGCGATCGAGGCGGACGGCCTCGTCAAGACCTTCGGCGACAATCGTGCCGTCGACGGCGTGGACCTCCGAGTACGCGCGGGAACGGTCTACGGCGTGCTCGGCCCCAACGGCGCCGGCAAGACCACCACCATCAGCATGCTCGCGACGCTCCTGCGTCCGGACGGCGGCCAGGCACGCATCTTCGGCCACGACATCCAGAAGGAGGCCCAGATCGTGCGCCAGCTCATCGGCGTCACGGCGCAGTTCGCCTCCGTGGATGAGAACCTCAGCGCGACGGAGAACCTGGTCATCTTCGGCCGCCTGCTCGGCCTCGGCCGCGCCCAGGCGAAGCAGAAGGCGATCGACCTGCTCGAGGAGTTCAACCTCCTCGAGGCGGCGAGACGACCGCTGAAAAAGTTCTCCGGCGGCATGCGCCGCCGCCTCGACCTCGCGGCGAGCCTCATCGCGCAGCCACCGCTCATCTTCCTCGACGAGCCGACGACCGGCCTCGACCCGCGGACCAGGGCGCAGATGTGGGACACCATCAGGCGGCTCGTCGCGAGCGGATCCACCGTGCTCCTCACCACGCAGATGCTCGACGAGGCGGACCAGCTCGCCGATCGGATCGCGGTCATCGACCGCGGCCGGGTCGTCGCCGAGGGCACGGCGGACGAGCTCAAGGCCTCCGTCGGGACCGCGTCCCTGCAACTGAGGCTGGACGACCTGGCGGACACCGAGGACGTGCTCCGCGCCATCCACACCGTCCTGGGCGCACAGGGGACGGTCTCCCCGGAGGCCTCAAGGATCACCGTGCCGATGACGGACGTCGGCCGGGTCACCGACCTGCTCGTCACCCTCCGCGAAGCCGGCATCCGCCTCACCGAGATGAGCGTGCAGAAGCCGACGCTCGACGAGGTCTTCCTCACCATCACCGGCCGCGGGGTTGAGACCGACGAGTCCGAGACCGCGACCGACCAGAACTCACAGACAAGGATCAACGCATGAGCACCATGACCATCACCCCCGGCGTCGAACGCCAGCTCAAGAACCATACGAGCCTCGGCCAGACCATCAGCAACTCGCTGACCATGGCCTACCGCGGCCTGCTCAAGATCAAGCGGACCCCGGAGCAGCTCATCGACGTGACGGTGCAGCCGATCCTGTTCACCCTCATGTTCACCTATCTGTTCGGCGGCGCGATCGCCGGGAACGTGCAGAGCTATCTGCCCCTGCTCATCCCCGGCATCCTCGTCCAGACGGTCATCACCGGATCCGTCGTCACCGGGGTGCAACTGCGCGAGGACATGGACAAGGGGGTGTTCGACCGATTCAAGTCGCTCCCGATCGCGAGGATCGCACCGCTGGCCGGCGCCCTGCTCGCGGACACCGTGCGCTACGCGATCGCGACGACCCTGACCTTCGTCATGGGCTTCGTCATGGGCTACCGCCCCGACGGCGGGTTCGGATCGGTGGTGCTCGCGGGGCTCCTCGTGGTCGCCTGCTCCTGGGCGATCAGCTGGATCTTCGCCTTCTTCGGGGTCATCGCCCGCAGTGCATCGAGCGTGCAGGGGATCTCCATGGTCATCCTGTTCCCGCTCACGTTCCTGTCCAACGCCTTCGTGCCGGTCGACTCTCTGCCCGGCTGGCTGCAGGTGTTCGTGAACGGCAACCCGATCTCCCACCTGGTGTCCGCCGTGCGCGATCTCGCCAACACCGGCACGGTCGGGATGGATGCCGCCATCTCGATCATCGGTGCCGTCGTCATCGTGGCGGTCTTCGCGCCGCTCACCGTGAGGGCGTACATGCGCAAGGCGTGACCCGGACGGCGCCGGCGGGGGGATGCGATCATCCCCCGCCGGCGCCGGCGTCCCTAGCCATCGGGGTCCTTCCCCACCCGTTGGCGATAGGTGGCGAGGGCCAGATAGAGCTCCGCCGCCTGGCGCGGCTGGGAGACATCGCGGCCGGTCAGCGTCGCGATCCGGCGCATCCGATTGCGGATCGTGTTCTGGTGCACCCAGAGCTGGGTGGCGACGGTGGCGAACGACCCGTCGGCGGAGAACCACGCGGCGAGGGTGTCGATGAGGTTGGAGCGTTCGGGTTCCGCGGTGTGGAGGAGCTCCCCGAAGACGGAGGCCATGAGCGGTTCGCTGATCTCCGGCGAGCCGGCGGCCGACATGGGGATCGGCGCATCGGTGAAGTAGGCGAAGCCGTCGGCGGTGGCCGCGGCGAGCGCCGTGCGGGCAAGCCGAACGGCCAGCCCGATCCTGGCGTAGTCATGCTGCAGCGGGCTCACCCCGGCCGTCGCCGTCCACGGCCGCGCGCCGTTCTCGAGCGCCTCCGTCCAGGACGGGTCGACGGTGCTGACGACTCCGAGCTGGACGGTGCCGGCCATGACCCAGGCAGAGACGACGCCGGACTCGGCGAGAGCCTGTTCGATGCGCGGCAGGGGCATCCTTCCCGTCGCCGGCGCCGCGACCGCGACGACCGCAAACCCCCCGGTTCGCGGCAGTCCCAGCCGGTCGACGGCGTTCCACGGCGACGCGGCCTCGCTGCCGCGAGCGGTGAGAAGCCCGTAGAGCAGACCGAGCCGCTCCTGCTGCCGGCTGAGCAGCGCCCTGGCCGACTCGCGTCGATAGCCGGCGGTGACCGCCTGCATGAAGGCGTCGTGCATGAACCAGATCTGCGAGGCGAGTTCCACCAGCTCGGCGTCGGAGACCGTCCCCAGCCGACGGGCATGCGCGACGATCTGGTCCCAGAGGAACTTCGTTCCCGAGCGGAGCGCGTCCATCACGTCGGTGAGCTCGACGCCGTCCCTGGCGCGCCTCTCGCCCAGCTCCCGCGGTGCGGTGTCGCGTTCCTCGGGGGTGGGCGCCGGGTGGGTGAGCGCCGCGATGTGCGCCCGTGCGGAGACCTCCATCTCGGCCAGAGGCACCGTCGCATCCGTGCGGTAGAAGGCGAGGTCCGCCCGGATCGCCTGCGCCATCCGGGCGGACAGATCGGTGCCGGACGCCACGGCCCGAGTGAGCCTGGTGAGGAGGGGCCACGGGCCGATGTCGTCGCTCATCGTTTCACGGTATCGGCATCGTGCCCCCGCCGTCCCCGTTCTATTCGGCGGATGCGGCCTTCGTGGCGGCCTCGGCCGCCTTCTCGGCCGCCTCGTCCCGCGCGACCGCGGCATCCAGCACGGCGTATTCGGCCTCCTGGATGGCGTAGACGGCGAAGTCGATGGAGTCGAACGCATCCGCCTCCGCGTCGTCCGCGGCCCGGCCGGCGCGTTTCGCCGACCACTTCGCATGGCGGGCGTCCGAGTCGGAGCGCAGCGATTCGAAGGCGTCGGAGACGGATTTGCGTGCATCCGCCCATTCCGCGTCTGCCTCATCGCCGGCGGCGATCATCCGGTCCTCGATGCGGGCGCGGGCGTCCGCCAGCTGGGCGTCGAGCTCGGCCTTGCGTGCCTTGAGCTTGGCGTCGTTCTTCTCCTTCGTCGCCTCGATGGAGGCCTCCAGCTGCCTGGACTGGTTGGAGAGTTTCAGGAGTTCGTCGGACAGTGCCATTGTCTTTTCCTTGTCTTCGTGGATGGGTGGGGGTCAGGCGGTGGCCTTGGCGATGCCGCGCACGGCGAAGCCGGCCGAGATCTCCGACACCCCCCGGAAGACGGCGAGCACGCTGACGGCCGTGACGAGCACGACCGCGCTGTCGGCGAAGGAGTTGGAGGCGATGAAACCGAGGATGAGCTCGGCGATTCCCGAGAGCAGCTGGAGCCACCAGCCCGGGAACGGAATGCTGAAGAGGCTCGAGATCACGTCGAAGATGCCGGAGACGACGAAGTAGAACCCGGCGATCAGGGCGAGCGAGACGAAGGTGCTGCCCGGGTCGATGAACGCGAGCACCGCTGCGGCGACCAGGAGGATGCCGAAGACGATGTGCCAGACCCGCCACCCGCCGAGGGAGACGGCCGCGCGGAAGAACTCGCCGGCCGCGGCCAGGAGGACCATGACCCCGAAGACGATCGAGACGATCTCGACGGTCGACCTGTCGAACCTCAGCACGACGAAGCCGATGACGATCCAGGCGATGCCGACGAGGACGAGGGTCCACCAGAGTGATCCGGTGCGTCGAGCGAGAGTTTCCAGCGGGCTTGCGGCAGAGGTCATGATCGGTCCGTCCATATCGCGGTCTGGGTGGTGCGGTCGCGTACATACTGTCGCGACGGCATCCCGGCACCGGCAGATCTGGAGAAACGAACAGTCCGGAGCCGCGCAGGATGTCGGTTCCGACAGGTCATCGCGGTCCGTCCGGCGGTCGAGCTCGCCGAGGCGCCGCTCGCCTGGGCTACATTTTCTCCTATGCCAAAACCACGGATCTCCGACACCGTCGGCGCGGAGGCGGTGCGTCGGGCGCTGGCTACCGTCGCCGACCGCGACACCGAAGCGATCGCCGTCCGCTATCTCCTGCAGCTCCTCGCCGACGACGCCCCGGGCAACTCCGTCGAGGTGCGGGTGCCGCCGTTCGGGGCCGTGCAGTGCATCGAGGGACCGGGGCACACCAGGGGCACGCCGCCGAACGTGGTGGAGACGGATGCCCTCACCTGGCTCGCGATCGCCACCGGCGGCGCATCCTGGGCGGAGTCGAGGGAGAGCGGCCGGATCGCGGCATCCGGCTCCCGCGCCGATCTCGGGCCGTACCTGCCGCTCGACTGGGCGAGGGACGGCGGCCCGGTCGGGGCAGAATAGGACCATGACCGATCAGACCCCCGCCCAGCCGGACGGTGCGACCACGGTGTCGGAGGTGCTCATCCGGCGCGCGCCGAAGTACTCCGTCTTCATGGTCCTCGGCGCGCTCCTCGGGGCGATCGTCACCTTCATCGTGACGGCGTCGTTCCCCGTCGATCCGGCGGTGGGCTTCGGCGCCCTGTTCGGCTACTTCCTGCTCTACGGCGTGCCGGCGGGGGTCGTGCTCGGCGGGGTCGTCGCGATCCTGCTCGACCGCCTCTCGACCCACCGGGCGAAGACGATCACCGCGGAGCGCACCGTCGTCGACCCGCCGCCCGTCGAGGGCGAGCTCGAGGACTAGCTGAGCTGGGTCCTCTCGACCCAGGCCAGGTACTCGGGGCTCACCGTTCCGGTGATGTACTCGCCCGTGAAGCAGCTCATCTCGAGCGAGGAGACGTTCGACCCCTCGATGATGGCCGCCTCCATGTCGGCGACCTCCTGGTAGATGAGGTAGTCGGAGCCCATCTCGGTGTTGATCTCGGGGATCTTCCTGCCGTGGGCGATGAGCTCCTGGCGGGAGGGCATGTTGATTCCGTAGACGTGGGGGAAGCGCACCGGGGGCGCCGCCGAGGTGAAGGTGACCTTGTTCGCGCCGGCCTCGCGGGCCATCTGCACGATCTCCTTGGAGGTGGTGCCGCGCACGATGGAGTCGTCGACGATGAGGATGTTCTTACCCTTGAACTCGCTGCCCATCGCGTTGAGCTTCTGCTTGACCGACTTCTTGCGCTCGGCCTGGCCCGGCATGATGAAGGTGCGGCCGACGTAGCGGTTCTTGTAGAAGCCCTCGCGGTATTCGACGCCGAGCTTCTGGGCGACCTGCATGGCGGCGGGGCGGGCGGAGTCGGGGATCGGCATGACCACGTCGATGTCGCCCATCGGGGTGTACTTCGCGATCGTGTCGGCCAGCCGGTTGCCGAGCCGGAGCCTCGCCTCGTACACCGAGATCCCGTTCATGATCGAGTCTGGCCTGGCCAGATAGACGTACTCGAAGGAGCACGGCACCAGCCGGGGGTTCTTCGCGCACTGCCTCGAGATCATCTCGCCGTCGACGGCGATGAACACGGCCTCTCCCGGCGCGATGTCGCGGACGAACTCGTATCCGCCGCTCTCGAGCACAAGGGATTCGGATGCGACGATCCAGTCGGTCCCGACGAAGCCGCGGCTTCGCTTGCCGAGAACGAGCGGGCGGATGCCGAACGGGTCGCGGAAGGCGAGCAGGCCGTAGCCGGGGATCATGGCGATCGTTGCGTACGAGCCCTCGACCCGCTCGTGGACGCGTTCGACGGCGGCGAAGATCTGGTCGGGGTCGAGGTCGAGGCCGCTCACCTGCTCCTGGAGCTCGTGGGCGAGCACGTTGACCAGCAGCTCGGTGTCTGAACTGGTGTTGAGGTGACGGCGGTCGACGTGGAAGAGCTCCTCGGTGAGCTCCCTCGTGTTGGTGAGGTTGCCGTTGTGCACGAGCACGATGCCGTACGGCGCGTTCACGTAGAACGGCTGGGCCTCCTGCTCGTTCGCCGCGGTGCCCCTGGTGGCGTACCGGACGTGGCCGAGCCCCATCGTGCCCGGCAGGGAGCGCATGTCACGGGTGCGGAAGGCCTCGCGCACCTGCCCCTTCGCCTTGACCATGTGGAAGGCGCGCCCCTCCGCCGTGGCGATTCCGGTCGAGTCCTGGCCCCGGTGCTGCAGGAGGAGGAGGCTGTCGTAGACCTGTTGGTTGGCTGGTTCCGAAGAAACGATGCCGACAATGCCGCACATTCGCGGTGAGACTCCAGACCGTAGAGTTGGGGGTGATTTAGTCCAGTCTTTCATGCCGCGGAACGGAATACGAATGGCCAGCAAGTACGCAGAAGCCGGGGTCGACACGGCGGCGGGCGACCTGGCCGTGGAGCTCATGAAGTCGGCGGTGTCGAAGACCCATGGCCCGGAGGTGCTCGGCGGCGTCGGCGGCTTCGCCGGCCTCTTCGACGTCTCCTTCCTGAAGTCGTACAGCAAACCGCTGCTGGCCACGTCCACGGACGGCGTCGGCACCAAGGTCGCCATCGCCCAGGCCATCGACAAGCACGACACCATCGGGTTCGACCTCGTCGGCATGGT
>NZ_DASWPB010000196.1:0-22775 GCF_036404185.1 Lacisediminihabitans sp.
CAGGTCTGTGGACGGTCCGCCAGATCTTCGACGACCCGGCGGGAGACCACGACTGGGGGATCAGCGCGACCGTCGACCTGGCCGAGTCCAACGCCGCCGGTGTCGCCGTGGTGCGGATCACTGCCGTCGGCATGGTCTGACGGGGCGGACGCGATGGGTCTGCTGAGGGACCTGGGGCTGATCGTCGCCGACCGGGGATATCAGGTCCTCGAACAGGCTCGCCACCTGCTGCGTCCGACGACGCCGGAGCGCTATCTCGGCGGCGACCGGCCCCCGGTGCTCCTCCTGCCCGGCATCTACGAGACCTGGCAGTTCCTGCTGCCCGTCGCCGACCGGTTGCATCGCCTCGGGCATCCGATCCACGTCCTGACCGGCCTCGGCTACAACCGGGGGACGATCCCGGACGCGGCTGCCCTCGCGGAGCGGTATCTCGAGGACCGCGACCTGCGCGGGGTGATCCTCGTCGCCCACAGCAAGGGCGGCATCATCGGAAAACGTTTGATGGTGGACGACCGCGACGGCCGCATCGCGCGACTGATCGCGGTGAACAGCCCCTTCGGCGGCTCCTCGCTCGCGCGGTTCGCGCCGAACCGGGCGCTGCGGGTCTTCTCGCCGCGGGATCCGATCCTCACGGCCCTGGCCGCCAACCTCGAGGCCAACTCGCGGATCACCTCGATCTACAGCAGGCTCGACCCGCTCATCCCCGAAGGAAGCCGTCTCGAGGGGGCGACGAACGTCGAGCTCGACCTCGTCGGGCATTTTCGGCCCCTCGGCTCGGTTCGGCTCATGGCGGAGGTCGAAAACGCGATCGCCCCGAGGTAGAAGAATGGGCCCGATGAACAGACGCCAGCGCCTCATCCTGACGATCGCGATCCTCGCCTCCTTCGTGGCGTTCCTCGACGGCTCCGTCATCAACGTCGCGCTGCCGGCGATCGTGAGAGAGCTCGGCGGCGGACTGAGCACCCAGCAGTGGGTGGTGGATGCCTACCTCATCACCCTGGGCTCGCTCATCCTGGTGGCCGGTTCGCTCTCCGACGTCTACGGCCGGATCGTGGTGCTCCGGGTCGGCCTGATCGGCTTCGGGCTCGCGTCCATCCTCTGCGCGCTCGCCCCGAACGCGGGGGTGCTCATCGTGGCCAGGGCGATCCAGGGGATCGGCGGCGCCCTGCTCGTCCCCAGCTCCCTCGCGATCATCCTGTCCACGTTCCGCGGGCCGGCGCAGGCGAAGGCGATCGGCCAGTGGACGGCCTGGACGAGCGCGGCGTTCATCGCCGGCCCGCTCATCGGCGGGCTCTTCGTGGACTTCCTCTCCTGGCGTCTGGTCTTTGCGATCAACGCGCTGCCCATCGCCGTGACCCTCTGGCTGCTGTTCCGTCTCAAGCAGCGCGACGAGCGGGAGACGGGCATCGCGATCGACTACCCCGGGGCGATACTGGGCGTTCTCGGGCTCGGCCTGCCGGTCTTCGCCCTCATCGAGCAGGGCAACTACGGCTGGCGCAGCCCCGTGATCTATCTGTCGCTCGGCCTCGGGATCGTCGCTTTCGCCGTCTTCCTCTGGCGGGAGCGGGTGGCGAAGCAACCGATGATGCCGCTCGGCCTGTTCCGGGTGCGCAATTTCGCGGTCGGCAACGTCGCCACGGCGCTCATCTATGCCGCGCTGTCGCTCGGCGGGTTCCTGCTCGCGGTGTTCCTGCAGCAGGTCGCCGGCTACCCGGCCACCTTCGCGGGTCTCGCGACGCTGCCGGTGACGGTGATCAGCCTGCTGCTCTCCTCCACGGTCGGTGCGCTCGCCGGCCGCTTCGGCCCGCGCCTGTTCATGACGGCTGGCCCCATTCTCGGCGGGGTCGGCTACCTCTACCTGCTGGGCATGGGAGCGCATCCGGACTACTGGACGCAGGTCTTGCCCGGCGTGATCCTGTTCGGCTTCGGGCTCACCATCACGGTCGCCCCGCTGACCAGCGCCATCCTCGGCTCCATCGACCAGGCCCAGTCGGGCATCGGCTCGGCGATCAACAACGCGGTGTCCCGGGTGGCCGGACTGGTGGCGACGGCGATGCTCGGTCTCATCATCGGATCGCGCCTCGACGTGAGCGGCTTCCATCGGGGACTGCTCGTCACCGCGCTGCTGCTGATCCTCGGCGGCGTGGTCTCGGCCATCGGCATCCGGAATCCCGCGAAGACGGTGCCCGCCGTCCCTCCCGGGCACTCCGCCGGTCTCTAGGCGGGCCGGCTTCTGGGCGAACCGCTTTCTAGGCGAGCAGGCGCGTCCCGCTGAAGACCAGCACGACCACGTCGACGATCGCGGCCGCGATGATGAGCTGGAACAGCAGCCGGGTGGGCGGTCGTCCCAGCACGACCGCGATGGCCGCGGCCAGCAGCACGGTCAGGATCAGCCCGGCCCACTGCAGCGCGGTCCTCGCCCCGGTCGGCCCGAAGAAGGCGAGCAGCGCGGCGGCGACCAGCGCCGCGCAGATCACGGCCCCGGATGCGCGGCGGCCGAGCCGGTGGGGCAGCCCGCTGACCCCGGTGCGCCGGTCGTCCTCCAGGTCGGGCAGGACGTTGGCGAAGTGCGCCGCGAGACCGAGCAGCGCGCCGAGACCGATCGCCCAGGGCGCGGCAAGAGCCGGGATCGGGCGGGCGAAGGCGACGACGACGGGAAGCAGCCCGAAGCTCACGAGGTAGGGCAGTGCGGAGAGGGGCGTGTTCTTCAGCCAGAGGTTGTAGCTCCAGGCGGAGGCGATGAAGACGGCGTGGGCGATGGTCGCCAGCGGGCCGAGGGGAAGGGTCAGCAGCACGGCAAGGATGGCCGTCACGATGGCCGCGGTGCGTACTGTCGCGGCGTCGATGCGCCCGAGGGCGACCGGCTTGTCCGTGCGTCCGACCGCCCGGTCGCGCTCGGCGTCGATCCAGTCGTTGGAGAGGCCGACGGAGGCCTGGTTCAGTGCGAAGGCGAGTCCGAGGAGGACGAGGTGCGGTGGATCGACGCCGAGCCCGATCCCCAGCACCACCGCGACCAGGGTGACCGCGATGGCGGGTCCCGGATGCGTGGACAGGGCGAGCGGGACCACCTTGTTGGGCATCCGTCCATGCTAGATGGACCGGTCCGACCGTGACCGCCCCGATGCCGAACCGGCGGGTCGGCGAACCGGCGGGTCGGCGAACCGGCGGGTCAGCGAACCGGCGGGTCAGGGGATCAGCAGCAGTTTCCCGATGTGGGCGGAGGACTCGAGCCGCTCATGGGCCCGCCAGGCCTCGGCGAGCGGGAACCGGCTGTCGACGATGGTGCGGACCAGGCCGGACTCGACGTACGGCCAGACGTTCTCGCGCAGGCTCGCGATGATGGCGCTCTTCTCCTCCGCCGGCCGCGCCCGGAGGGTCGAGCCGTGGATCGTCGCCCACTTGCCCATGAGCAGCCCGACGTCGAGCGCTCCCGTCTCGCCGCTCTGATTGCCGATGAAGGCGAGCCTGCCGTTCCTGGCGATCGCGTGCAGGTCGCGGTCGAGATAGCCGCCGCCGATGGCGTCGAGGATCACGTCGGCGCCGCGGCCGTCGGTGGCCTCGAGCATCCGCTCGACGAAGTCCTCGTCACGATAGTTGATGAGGATCTCCGCACCGAGCGCACGGCAGGCCTCGAGCTTCTCGGCGCTCCCTGCCGTCGTGGCGACAACACAGCCGATCGCGCGCGCGAGCTGGATGGCCGTGGTCCCGATGCCGCTGGAGCCGCCGTGCACGAGCAGCGTCTCGCCGGCCCGGAGGCCGGCCAGCAGGAACACGTTGGACCAGACCGTCGCGACGGCCTCCGGCAGGCCGGCCGCATCGACCAGGTCGAGGTCGTCCGGAACGGGCAGCAGGTGCCCCGCGGAGGAGACGGCGAGCTCGGCATACCCGCCGCTCGGCAGCAGGGCGCAGACGCGGTCGCCGATCGACCAGTCCGCAACCCCGGCACCGAGCTCGACGATGGTGCCGGAGACCTCCATGCCGGGAAGCGGCGACGATCCGGGCGGCGGCGGATACGTGCCCATCCGCTGACCGACGTCGGCACGATTGACCCCGGCGGCGGCGACGCGGATGAGCACCTCGCCCCTCCCGGGGATCGGATCGTCGACCTCGACGAGGACGAGCGCCCTTGGCGCACCGGGAACGGGAATCGTGATCGCCTGCATGGCTCAAGGCTATGCCCAGCCCCGAGGACTAGGTTGAGATCATGGTCGCCGCACCCGATGCTTCAGCGCTTGCCGCTGCTCTGCCGGGCAGCTGGCGCCTCGGTGCCACCAACATCCCCCCGCTGCTCGGTGCGGAGCGACGAGATGCGGGCGTGAGCTACGAGCTCACGAGGGAAGAACCGCTCGTGCTCTCCACCGTCGTCACCTGGTCGACCCCCTCGGGAGTCGAGAAGCACCTGCGCGGAAGGGACCGGTGGCGGGGCGACGGATTCGTCCGGCACGGCGCGGGACTGCGTTTCCTGTCCACACGACGCTGGACGGTGACCGGGCTCGACGAGGACGGCACGATCGCCGCCGTCCGGCTGCCGAGATCGGGGGGCATGCCCGCCGGGATGGAGATCCTCCTCAAGGAGGGCGGCGACGCCGAGACCCTCCGTGCCCGGGTCGCGGCCCGCGCGGACGATCTCGGAATCACGAGCGAGGAGTTCGCCGGCCTCACCTGGCTGTACCTGCAGGCCTAGGGCGGTTATTCCCCGCCGATGATCTCCTCCCGCACCCGGCGGAGGTCCTCCAGGAGCGAGCCGACGAGGATCCAGTGCTCCGCGTTGGGCCGCGGGACGACGAGCGGTGCGGTGAGGGCCGGCATCTCGGCGGTGATGGGACCGGGAACTCCCGGCTCCTCCGCGGACCGGCGCAGGTCGCTGACGCGGAGCAGGAGGTCATGGGCCGCTCTATCGAGCTCCGTGGCGATCGCCGGGACGATGGGGTCGTCCCGGAGGTCCGGCTCGTAGCGGTCGCGGAGCGATCTGGCCATGCCGACGACCCGGGTCACGAGGATGCTCAGCGCGGCGAACAGCTCGCGGTCGAGTGCCAGCTGGCTCTCGTAGCGCTTGCGGCGAGGATTGAGCATGAGGCTCTCCTCGGCCTTCACCAGCGCGCCCTCGGCGGAGTCGCGCATGGCGCGCATCTTGCGCGCATCCACGAGGATCGTGGTGAGGTCGGGCTGGTCGGTGGAGCGCAGCGCGTCGGCGAGGATGTTGAGGGTTCCCGCCACGCTCTCCGCCAGCCGACGAAGGGCCGTGTGCGCCGGCGTGAGGAGCACGGGCGGAACGATGACGGCGTTGACGATGAGCCCGACGATCGCGCCGATGATCGTCTCGACCACCCGATTGAAGGCATACCCCGGGGTCTGGATGCCAACCACGAGCACGAGCATCGCGCTGATCGGGATCTGGTTGGCCGATCCCACGGTGAGCTTGAGCGCCCAGGCCAGGAGCAGGGCCACGACGATGATGCCGAGCACCGTCCAGCTCGAGTGCCCGAACAGCCGGCTGGCGCCGTAGGCGAGCAGGACGCCGAAGATCACGCCGAGGCTGCGCTCGATGCCGCGGGTCAGGGTCTGATTGACGCTCGGCTGGACGACGAGGAGGGTGGCGATGGCCGCGAAGACCGGCAGGGGCTGCCCGAGCAGGACCCCGCAGAGGAGCCAGGCCACGATGACGGCGACACAGGTCTTGATCACCTGAATCAGGGGGCTGCGAGAGGATGTTCGCAGAGTGGGGAGGACACGCACGGGTCCAACAGTAACGCCAGCACAAGGCCCCGCCCGCACGCCCCCTTCCGACGTCGCGGTGGCGGGCGGGGTGAGGGCGGGGCTAGCCCTGGGGGGAGGCCGCCACGAGGGCGTCGGCGGCCCTGACCAGGGCGAGGTGGGTGAGCGCCTGTGGAGTGTTCCCCGCCTGACGCTGGTCGCCGACGTCGTACTCCTCGCTGAGGAGCCCGACGTCGTTGGCGAATCCGACGAGCCGGTCCATCAGCGCCGTGGCCTCCTGCACCCGCCCGCTCCTGGCGTACTGCTCGACCAGCCAGAAGGAACAGGCCAGGAACGGATGCTCGCCAGCCGGCAGCCCGTCGACCCCCGACTCCGTGCGGTAGCGCATGAGGAGCCCGTCGTGCAGGAGCTCCTCCTCGATGGCGGCCACCGTCCCGAGCATCCGCGGGTCGTCGGCCGCGACGTAGCCGATCTGCGACAGCTGGAGCAGCGAGGCGTCCACCCCGACGCTGCCGTAGTACTGGGTATAGGAGTTGCGCACGGTGTCGAAGCCCCTCGCCTCGATCTCCTCGCGCACCTCGTCGCGGAGCTTCTCCCAACGATCCACCGGTCCGTCGAGCCCGAAGTCCCTGACCGCCTCGATGGCGCAGTCGAACGCCGCCCAGATCATCGCCCTGGAGTGGGTGAAGTGGCGCTGGGCGCCCCGGATCTCCCAGATGCCGTTGTCCGGCCGCCTCCAGTTGTCCTCGACGTACGACATGATCGCCCGCTGCAGCGCCCAGGAGAACTCGCTCTCCTCGATGCCCCGCCGCCTGGCGGCCTGGAGGGCGAGCATGACCTCGCCGAAGATGTCACCCTGGTACTGCCGCCAGGCGTCGTTGCCCGCCCTGACCGGCGCCGCTCCGTGGTAGCCGGGCAGGCTGCCGACCTCCCACTCCGCCAACCGGCGCTCGCCGGACAGGCCGTACATGATCTGGATGTCCGCGGGATCGCCCGCGACCGCCCGCAGCAGCCAGTTGCGCCAGCCGTCGGCCTCGTCGTCGAATCCGTGGTCGAGCAGCACGTGCAGCGTGAGCGAGGCGTCCCGCAGCCAGACGTAGCGATAGTCCCAGTTGCGGTTGCCGCCGAACGACTCCGGCAGGCTCGTGGTGGCCGCGGCGACGATGCCTCCCGTGTCCTCGTGGGTGAGGGCGCGCAGCACGAGCAGCGAGCGGTGCACCTCGTCGTGGTAGAGCGGCGACGGGGTGCCGAGCGCCGCCCAGTCCCGCCACCACTCCAGCGTCTCCCGGATGCGGGTGGTGACGTCGACCCGGTCAGGTGCCGGTCGATGGGCCGGGTACCAGGTGAGGGTGAGGTCGACGGTCTCTCCGGCGCCGATGGTGAAGTCGGTGGTATGGGTGTGGTCGGATGCGGTGAGCTTGGGACCGCGGATGATGACGGCGTCCGGGCCGGCGACCGCGATGAGCGCGTGCGCGTTGTTCTCGAGCACCTGGCGCATCCAGGGGAGCGCCTCCGCGTAGTCGAACCGCAGTCGCAGATCCTGCGCCATGGTCACCGACCCGCTGATCCCGTGGACGCGACGGACCACATCCGCCCGCCGGTCGCCGTGCGGCATGAGATCGGTGACCTCGACCTCACCGGTCGCCGTCACCCAGCGGGTCACGAGCACGAAGGTGTCCTCGATGTAGGCACGGCTGGTCTCGAGCACCGGGTCGCGCGGGGCGAGCAGCCAACGGCCGTGATTCTCGTCGCCGAGCAGCGCGCCGAACGTCGAGGCGGAGTCGAATCGCGGCAGGCAGAGCCAGTCGATGCTGCCGTCGTTGCCGACGAGGGCACCGGTGTGACAGTCGCCGATCAGGGCATAATCCTCGATGCGCAGAGCCATCCACCCAGTCTTGCAGAGCCTGCTGACCGACGTCCGGAGGGGCGCGGCGAATCGCCTTGGCGTGCCTCAGAGCAGGCCGAGCTCGACGAACCGCTCTGCGAGGCCCGCGCCGTCGGGCGCGTACACCCAGGGGATACGCCGATCGGCCGGTTCCTCCGTCCTGCTGCGGCCGCCGGCAAGCACGGCCTCGCTGTTGGACAGCTGCCGGATCGCGATCGCCGCGACGTTGTCCGGGTGGCTGGTGGAGAATTCGCCGTAGATCTCCTCGTCGTGCTGCCCGTCATCCCCGACCAGCAGCCAGTGCACCGTCGGGAACTCCCTCGCCAGGCGCCTGAGGCTCTCGACCTTGTGGGCCTTTCCGCTGCGGAACCACCTGTCGTGGGTCGGTCCCCAATCGGTGAGCAGAAGCGGCCCGGCCGGATAGAGGTTGCGGGAGAGGAAACGGCTGAGCGTCGGAGCGACGTTCCACGCGCCGGTGGAGAGGTAGAAGACGGGCGCCCCGGAATGCGCCCGGCTGAGGCGCTCGTACAGGACGGCCATGCCGGGAACCGGACGGCGCGCGTGCTCGTCGAGGACGAAGGTGTTCCAGGCGGCGAGCAGGGGCCTGGGCAGCGCGGTGACCATGACGGTGTCGTCGACGTCGGAGATGATGCCGACATCCATTGCGGGATCCATGACGAACAGGGGCGCCTCGATCGCCTCCGCGTGCTCCGTCGTGATCGTGACCGTGTGCCAGCCGGGCTCCAGGCGGATCGGGATGACCGTGTCCACCACGCCTCCGCGGTCGGCCATCACGACCCGATCGAGCCCGCCGACGCTGATCGTCACGGGCACGTCGTTCACGGTCACGCTGGTGAAGCTGCGCCATCCACGGATCTTCTTGCGGGCGATGTCGTTGTCGGCCTCCGGCTTGCTCAGCAGGATCCGGCACAGGATCCTCGCCCATTCGGGGGCGCCGTAGCTCGTGTAGGGGATGACCATGGGCAGGTACCCGCGGCGCCTGGCGCGCTTCTCCCTGAACTCGTGCAGCCTGTCCTCGACGCGCGCCGCAAAGTGCACAATCGGTTGCTGCTCTGGGGTCTCGCTCGACGCCGCGCGGGGCTTGGCCATGGCCCCAGTCTTTCACGTTCGCACCCGCGCATGGGGGCGGCCGAAAATCGCGAAGATCCGTCACAGACCGGTCGGTAACCGTACACAGACTGGTCATTTCTGACAAATCGCCATGACATGAGAGATCCACCGGAGATCGCCGCGCCCCCGTCTCGGGGGCACGATACAATTCGAGGACGTGAAGAGGGAGAAGCATTTGACCGCACAGAATCTGGCCGACGCCACGTCCGACGGTGTTGCCCTGCTGCGTAACGAGCCGGTGCAGGCTCGGAGCGCCGCCCGGCTCACCGCACTCCTGGATGCCGCCGCATCGATCATCGATGAAATCGGATACGAACGTCTGACGACGGCGATGGTCGCCGAGCGCGCCGGCGCATCCATCGGCACCGTATATCGCTATTTCCCCGATCGCATCGTGGTTCTCCAGAGCCTCAGCGCCCGGTACCTCCAGACGATCCTCGAGCGCATCAACGGCGCGGTGAAGGACGAAGGCCGTGCCGACTGGTGGCAGGCGGTCTCCGCCGCGGTCGACGTCGTCGTCGAGGCCTTCCGCAGCGAGACGGGCTACCGTTCGTTGCGTCTCGGCGACGTGCTGGACGTCCATCCGGCGGCCTCCGCTCACTCGGGCGGCGCGATCGTGGCCGAGTCCATCGCCGCGGTGCTCGTTGAGCGGTTCGATCTGCCGGAGGACGACCTCGCGTTCCGTCTCGAGGTGGTGCTGGACCTGACCGACGCACTGCTGGCCAGGGCGTTCGCCAACGGCGGTCCCGGGGAGGAGCGCTTCATCCAGGAGGCGCGCACGATCGCGCACGACTACCTCGTGACGGCCTACGGGGAGCCGACTGACTCGTAACCCGGGCTCACGGGACCCTTTCGCCGGGCTCTCGGCGGTTCTTGTGGCGCGCACGCTCGACGAGCAGACTTGCCGGAAGGTAATTTGCGGCAATCTGGAATGTCGGACGCCGTGAATAGTGTTTAGCTAATCGTCCGGCAAGCGTCGATTCGTGAGCGACACGAGGAATGAGCCGCCCTGCATGATCGAGTTTCGCAGCGTCACCAAGCAGTTCCCGGGTGGGACCGTCGCCGTCGACGATTTCAGCCTGGTCATCCCGTCGCGCCGTTTTGTCGTGTTTGTGGGGTCGTCCGGCTGCGGGAAGACGACGCTGCTGCGCATGATCAACCGCATGGTCGAACCCACCTCCGGACAGGTCCTCATCGACGGCGAGGACATCGCCGGCAGCGACGCCGTGAAGCTGCGGCGCCGGATCGGCTACGTCATGCAGCAGTCCGGCCTGCTGCCGCACCGCCGCATCGTCGACAACGTCGCGACCGTCCCCTACCTGACCGGCGTCTCGAAGAAGAAGGGCAGGGCCGACGCTCTCGAGCTGCTTCGCACGGTCGGCCTCGACGACTCGCTCGCGTACCGCTATCCCGCGCAACTGTCCGGCGGCCAGCAGCAGCGGGTCGGGGTCGCTCGCGCCCTCGCCGTCGATCCCAACATCCTGCTGATGGACGAGCCGTTCGGCGCCGTCGACCCGCTCGTCCGCGCGGAGCTGCAGACGGAACTGCTCCGGCTGCAGCGCGAGCTCGACAAGACGGTCGTCTTCGTCACCCACGACATCGACGAGGCCTTCCTGCTGGGCGAGCACGTGGTCATCTTCCAGCGCGGCGGCATCATCGCTCAGCAGGGCACGCCCGCCGAGATCCTCGCGAACCCGGCGAGCGACTTCGTCGCGGACTTCGTCGGCGCCGACAGGGGCAAGCGGCGCCTCAGCGTCTCCGATCAGCGGTCGGAGAGCGGCGACCTCGTGCTCGTCGACGGCAACGGCTACGCCGCGGGGGTCCTGTCCGTCGACGCGCTGTCCGCCGACGCCCTGGGTTCCGGCCCCAAGTCGCGAAGCGTCTCGAACAAGACCGATCAGGCGGGCGACGCCTGATGAGCTGGGTATGGACCAACTTCGGTCTGATCTGGAGTCTGACCCTCAGCCAAATCTGGCTCAGCGTCCTTCCGATCGCCGTCGCTTTCGTCGTGTCCATACCCCTCGGTTACCTCGCCAGTCGGAATAGGACCGCTCGTTCCATCCTGCTGAGCCTCGGCGGCATCCTCTACACCATTCCGTCGCTCGCGCTGTTCGTCGTGATCCCCGTGCTCATCGGCACCTCGCTGCTCGATCCGACGAACGTGATCATCGCCCTGTCCATCTACGGGGTGGCGATCATGGTGCGATCGGCCTCGGATGCGTTCGCCGCCGTTTCCGAGCCCGTCCAGGATTCGGCGACCGCTGTCGGGTTCTCGCGCTGGCAGCGGTTCTTCGTGGTCGACCTGCCGCTGGCCGGCCCCGTGCTGCTCGCCGGCATCCGCGTCGTCTCGGTGAGCACGGTCAGCCTGGTCAGTGTCGGGTCCGTGATCGGCGTCTCCAGCCTCGGGTTCCTCTTCATCGACGGCTTCCAGCGCGACTTCTTCACGGAGATCTGGACCGGCATCGTCGGCACCCTCGTCATCGCGGCGGTGTTCGACCTCGCGCTCGTGTTCGCGGGTCGTGTCCTGATGCCGTGGAACCGTCAGAGCACGCCCCTCCTCGAGAGAGCCATTCGATCCAGGCCGCCGGTGATGCACTCGTGAACCTCATTCTGCAGGGGCTGCAGTGGATCTTCGATCCGGCGCACTGGTCCACGGGGGGCGGCACCGTTCCGATCGGGGCGCGCATCGGCGAACATCTCTACTACACCGGGGTCAGCCTTCTGGTCACCGTTCTGATCGCGGTGCCCCTCGGCCTGGTGATCGGGCACACCGGCAGGGGGCGTGGTGTCGCCATCGTCGTCAGCAACGCCGCGCGAGCGCTTCCGACCCTCGGACTGTATGCGGCGCTCCTGCTCGCTCTCGGCTTCGGACTGGCTCCGATCGCGATCGTCCTGGTCATTCTCGGCATACCCCCGCTGCTGGCCGGCGTTTATGCGGGCATCGAATCGGTGGACCCGCAGACCGTCGACGCGGCGCGGGCGATGGGGATGACCGAGTCCCAGATCCTGTTCACGGTGGAGATCCCCCTCGGTCTCGCCCTCATCCTCGGCGGTTTCCGCTCCGCCGCGCTCCAGCTGATCGCCACGGTGACGATCGCCGGCTATTTCGGGTTCGGCGGCGGCCTCGGGCACTATCTGACCTTTGGCCTCTCCCAGAACGACTACCCGCAGATGGTCGCCGGTGCGATCCTCGTGATCGCGCTTGCCCTCGCCGTCGACGGCATTCTCGCGGTCATCCAAAGATTCGCCGTTCCGCGTGTGTCCCGCGGAACGACGGGTACAGCACGCAGAGGGGCGATTCCGTCCCCTGCACAAACCCGGGCACTCATCAAGGAAGGTCAGTAACCATGTTCACACCCACAAGAGGCTGGGCTGTCGCAGGGCTCATCACCGCCGGGGCACTCGCCCTGACCGGCTGCTCATCGTCCGACTCGCTCAGCGGCGCATCCTCGAGCTCCGATGCGAAGCAGAAGATCGTTGTCGGATCGGCGAACTTCTCCGAGAACACGATCCTCGCGGACATCTACGGCCAGGCGCTCGCGGCGAACGGGTTCACCGTCAGCTACAAGCCCAACATCGGCGCCAGGGCCGTCTACTTCCCGGCCCTCACCAAGGGCCAGGTCGACGTCATCCCCGAGTACTCGGGCAGCATCCTCTCGTTCCTGGACAAGTCGGCGGTCGCCACCTCGCCGGACGACGTCAATGCGGCCCTCGCCAAGGCGCTCCCATCGACCGTGGTCGCGCTGACCCCGGCCGAGGCGGCCGACGCCGACTCGCTGAACGTCACGGCGGACTACGCGAAGGCCAACAACCTGACCTCGATCGAGGATCTGAAGAACATCGACTCGTTTGTCCTCGCGGCCAACCCGGAGTTCGAGACCCGTCCCGACGGCATCCCGGCGCTCAAGAGCCTCTACGGGCTGGACAACTTCACCTTCCAGGCGATCAACGACAGCGGTGGCCCGGCGACGCTGAAGGCGCTGCTGGACAACACGGTGCAGGTGGCCGACATCTACAGCACCACCCCGTCCATCGAGGCCAACAAGCTGGTCACCCTGACCGACCCGAAGAACGAGTTCGCCTCGCAGCAGGTGGTTCCCGTGGTCTACAAGAAGAAGACCAGCGCCAAGCTCGAGTCGGTGCTCAACAAGGTGTCCGCCAAGCTGACGACCAAGGATCTGCTGTCGCTCAATGCGGAGGTCTCCGGTGACAGCAAGACCCAGCCGGACGTGGCCGCCAAGAACTGGCTGAAGAAGGTCGGGCTCGTCAAGTAGGGTCCCCACCGATCCGTGATGCCGAGGACGGTGAGCCCGTCCCCGGCATCACGGGGGATCACGGCAGCGGTCTCCTCAACCGGTCCAGGCGGGCGCGCCAGATGCCCAGGCGCCCCGGCTTCTCCGCCATGGCCGGGCCGTCGAGCCAGGTCGTGACGATGCGGATGCCGTGCAGCGCGTTCAGCGCCCACAGCTCCACCCCCTCGAGCTCGCTCGGCCTGACCGCCTCGTAGTAGACGTCGAGACCCAGCGCCGTCGCGAGGGCGACAACCGATCTGGCGGTGACGCTGTCCACCCGTTCCAGGTGGAGGGCCGGTCCGCAGAGGATCTCGCCGCGCCACCAGAGCAGGGCGCTGGATGTGCCCTCCACCACGTAGCCGTCGGGGGAGAGGATGACCGCCTCGTCCGCCCCGCGCGACTGCGCGGCCGAGCGGGCCCGGAGCAGGGCGGCGGTGCCCGGCCCCTTGGTGCCCGGCGCGCTGCGCGGGTCGTCACCCCGAAGGCTCATCAGGCGCGCCGACCGGGACCGCTCCGGTGCGCCGCGAAGCCGGAAGACGAACAGGGGTCCTGCCTCCCGCAGCCGCAGCTCCACGCGGGGGAACCAGTCGCCGCCACGCGGGATGGCCTCGATCACCCCGTCCCAGAAGGCGCGGGCGTCCAGGTCGTCGGCGCTCGCGTCGAGGCCGAGCGCCTCAACCGCGCCGAGGAACCGCTCCCTGTGCAGATCGAGGGCGAGAACCGCGCCATCGGTGACGAACCAGGAGTCGGCGGCCGCGATGTCGTCCGGGGCTGCGCCGTCCTCCTCGAGCGGCTCCAGGGCGCCGTTCGACCAGACGTAGGTCTCCGTCACACTCATAGAGTTAGGGTATGCGCCAACGGCTGATCGAAGCGCCGGTGCCGGGGTGGGTCGACCCGGCGCTCGTCTTCCGAGCGCTCTACGCGAACGAGAGCAGGGCCGTCTGGCTGGACTCCGGGATGCATGCCGAGAGCGGAATGAGTTACCTGGGCGCCGCCGCGCGCTGGATGACCGCGACGGCCGACGGCCCGGTCACCGTCGATGGTCTCTCCGTCCCCGGGACGGTGCTCGACGTCCTCCGCACGGAGCTCGCCCGGGCCGTCGTCGAGCCGGGCGGCGGTTTCCGGCTCGGTTGGGTCGGCTGGCTCGGCTACGAGCTGAGGGCGCAGACCATGGGAATACCGCCGCGTTCCGGTGGCAGGTATCCGGATGCCTCGATGCTGTTCCTCGATCGTGCCATCGTCTTCGATCACACGACGCACTCGATCGGGCTCATCGCCCTGGGGGAGGCCTGGACGGGGGAGCTCGCCGACTGGCGTGAGACGACGGCGGCGGCGATCGAGCTGGCCGGTCGCCTCGGTCCCTCCGCGCCGTCGCCGGCTCCCCGTGCCGAGGCGCCCGTCGCCTGGGCCCACAGCGACGACGACTACCTGCGGATGATCGGCGACTGCCAGGCGGCGATCCGAGCGGGCGACGCCTACCAGCTCTGCCTCACGACGGAGGTGAGCGTGGACGTGCGGCCCGACCCGTTCGAGACCTATCTGCGCCTGCGGGCATCCAGTCCGAGCCATCACGGCGCGCTGTTCCTCGCGGACGGCAGCGCTCTGCTGAGCGCATCCCCCGAGCAGTTCCTCGCGGTGTCGCCGGACGGGGTCGTGGAGTCCCGGCCGATCAAGGGCACGCGTCGTCGCGGTGCCAGCGCGGAGGAGGACGCGGACCTCGCGGCCGAGCTGCTCTCGAGCGAGAAGGAACGCGCGGAGAACCTGATGATCGTTGACCTCATGCGCAACGATCTCGCGAGGGTGAGCGAGGTCGGCTCCGTCGAGGTGGCCGGCCTGCTGACTGTGGAGAGTTATGCCCACGTGCACCAGCTGGTGAGCACGGTCCGTGGACGCCTGGCCGTCGGCAGGAGCGGCCTCGACGCGGTCGGGGCCTGCTTCCCCGCCGGATCGATGACGGGCGCGCCTAAGCACTCCGCCGTCACCATCCTCGACGGGCTCGAGGGCCGGGCCCGCGGGGTGTATTCGGGTGCCTTCGGGTATTTCGGTCTCGACGGCCGGATCGACCTGGCCATGGTCATCCGGAGCATCCTGCTCGACGAAGGCGGTGCGACCGTCGGCAGCGGCGGCGGGATCACGGCCCTGTCCGTTCCTGCGGAGGAGCTCGAGGAGGTGCGCCTGAAGGCGGCGGCCCTGCTCGCCGCGCTCGGGGTCGCCCCGACACCGGTCTCCCCGACGGCGGCCTAGCCTTCGGGCCCCGGCCGCGCACGCGACCGAGCCAGGTTCGGTACCCTTGGAAATTGGCCGTGATCTCGTCCGGCCGACCCCGCCTTACGAATTGAGAACTTCTTGGAACACGACCACCGCACCGGGTCAGATCGAACCGAGGACGGCCCGCAGTATGACGTCGCACGGATCCAGGAGAAATGGCTCGCCCGCTGGAACGGGCTGAAGTCGTTCAGCACGAGCGATCCGGCGGACAAGCGTCCCCGGAAGTACATCCTCGACATGTTCCCCTATCCCTCCGGGGACCTGCACATGGGGCACGCCGAGGCCTTCGCCCTCGGCGACATCGTCGCGCGCTACTGGCGCCAGCAGGGCTTCAACGTGCTGCACCCGATCGGCTGGGATTCCTTCGGGCTGCCGGCGGAGAACGCCGCGATCAAACGCGGGATCGATCCGCGGGAGTGGACCTACGCCAACATCGAGCAGCAGAAGAACTCGATGAAGCGCTATGCGGCCTCCTTCGACTGGGACCGTGAGCTGCACACGAGCGACCCCGAGTACTACAAGTGGAACCAGTGGCTGTTCCTGCAGATGTACAAGAAGGGCCTCGCCTACCGCAAGGACAGCTGGGTCAACTGGGATCCGGTGGACCAGACGGTCCTGGCCAACGAGCAGGTGCTGCCGGACGGCACCTCCGACCGCTCCGGCGCCGTGGTGGTCAAGAAGAAGCTCACCCAGTGGTACTTCAAGATCACCGACTACGCCGACCGGCTGCTCGACGACCTCAATCAGCTCGAGGGGTCCTGGCCGCCCAAGGTGCTGGCCATGCAGCGCAACTGGATCGGTCGTTCGATCGGCGCCGACGTCGACTTCGCCATCGAGGGCCGCGCCGAGAAGGTCACCGTCTTCACCACCCGCCCGGACACGCTCTACGGCGCGACCTTCATGGTCGTGGCCCCGGACTCCGACCTGGCCGCCGAGCTGGTGGCGGGAAGCGACGACCCCGCGATCAGGGCGGCCTTCGCCGACTACCTGACCGCGGTGCAGAAGACCTCCGAGATCGAGCGTCAGGACGCGAGCCGCGCGAAGACGGGGGTGTTCCTCGACCGCTATGCGGTGAACCCGGTGACGGGGGAGCGGATGCCCATCTGGGCGGCCGACTACGTGCTCGCGGACTACGGTCACGGCGCCGTCATGGCCGTGCCCGCCCACGATCAGCGCGACCTCGACTTCGCGCGGAAGTTCCATCTGCCCGTGCGGGTCGTCGTCGACACCAACGCCGCCGTGACCGGGGCGATCCCGATCATCGTCGACGGCGAGCTGCCGGACGACCTTCCCCCGCTCGATCCCGCGGTCACGGGAAAGGCGCTGGCCGGTGAGGGCCGGATGATCAACTCCGGGCCCCTCGACGGCCTCAGCAAGTCCGCGGCCATCAAACGCATCGTCGCCCAGCTCGAGGCGGACGGCAGCGGTCGGGCGGCCAAGAACTACCGACTGCGGGACTGGCTCATCTCCCGTCAGCGGTACTGGGGAACGCCCATCCCGATCCTGCACGGCGACGACGGACGGCTCATCCCGGTTCCGGAGGAGCAGCTGCCGGTGCTCCTGCCGCCGACGGCCGGACTCGACCTCCAGCCGCGCGGCCAGTCGCCGCTCGGTGCGGCGGAGGACTGGGTCAACGTGACCCTGCCGGACGGCAGCCACGCCCGTCGTGATCCCGACACCATGGACACCTTCGTCGACAGCTCCTGGTACTTCCTGCGCTTCATGGATCCGAACGACGACGGCCGCGCCTTCGACCCGAAGGAGGCCGACAAGTGGGCCCCGGTCGACCAATACGTCGGCGGTGTCGAGCATGCCATCCTGCATCTGCTCTACGCGCGGTTCATCACGAAGGTGCTCTTCGATCTCGGTCTGGTGAGCTTCACCGAGCCGTTCAGCGCGCTGCTCAACCAGGGCATGGTGCTCTCCGGCGGCTCGAAGATGTCCAAGAGCAGGGGAGGGGTCGACCTCGGCGACGAGATCGATGCCCACGGCGTCGACGCGATCCGGCTGACGATGGCCTTCGCCGGTCCGCCGGAGGACGACATCAACTGGGAGGACGTCTCGCCGGCGGGAGCCGCGAAGTTCCTCGCCCGCGCCTGGCGCCTCGCCCACGATGTGACGAGCGCTCCGGAGGTCGACTGGAGGACCGGTGACCTCGGTCTGCGCAGGATCACCCACCGCTTCCTCGCCGAGGCCCCCGGCCTGGTCGAGGCGTTCAAGTTCAACGTCGTCGTCGCCCGGCTGATGGAGCTGGTCAACGCGACCCGCAAGGCCATCGACTCCGGTCCGGGCGGTGCGGATGCGGCGGTGCGCGAGGCGACGGAGACGGTCGCCCTCGGGCTGTCGCTCTTCGCGCCGTACACCGCGGAGGAGATGTGGGAGGTCCTGGGATATCCCGCGACGATCGCGCTCTACGGCTGGCGCAAGGCCGATCCGACGCTGCTGGTCGAGAGCTCGGTGACCGCGATCATCCAGGTGGACGGCAAGGTGCGGGACCGGATCGAGGTGAACCCCAAGATCGATCCGGCCGAGCTGGAGAGACTCGCCATGGCCTCCGCGTCCGTCGTCAGGGCGATCGGCGAGCGGGCCGTGACCGGCGTCATCGTGCGCGCTCCGCGCGTCGTGAACATCGCGACCAAGGGCTAGCCTCCGCTCCTCACCCTGGGCGGTCGTGACCGGCTGTCCCCGATCGCCGCGGAACGGGAGAGCACGCCGGCCGCCGGCGCCTAGCCTGTCGGCGTGACCCCGCCGGAATTGCTGTCGACCGGTCGGCCGCGCCTGCGGCTCGGACTCGGTGCCCTCGTTGTGCTCGTGCTGCTCGGTGCGGCCGTCGCCGTGCTCGTGAGCGCGCTGGGCTCGCGGGGAGCCGGCCAGACGGTCACGGCGCCGACCCCGGTCGCCAGCGTCCCGTCCTCCTCCTCCTCCTCCTCCTCCTCCTCCTCCTCCGGAGGGGGCGAGACGATCTACGTCCACGTCCTCGGGGCGGTGACCAGACCCGGCCTGTACGTGCTCGAGGACGGCGATCGTGCCGTCGACGCCGTCGCGGCCGCCGGAGGCTTCACCGGGACGGCCGACCAGGCCCAGCTCAACCTCGCCAGGCCCCTCGTCGACGGCGAGCAGATCGTCGTGCCGAATGTCGGCGAGGCGCCCCCCGTTGCCGCCGCGGGGCCGGCGGGCGGACCGGCGGCCGGTGGCAAGGTCAACATCAACACCGCGGACGAGGCCGCTCTGGAGACCCTGCCGCGGGTGGGCCCGGCGATGGCGAAACGCATCCTCGATTGGCGCGCCGCCAACGGCAGGTTCACCGCCGTGGAGGACCTGATGAGCGTGACCGGCATCGGGGACAAGACCTTCGATCAGCTCAAGGACCTCGTGACGGTATGAGCGGGCGTGATGCGAGGCCCGATCTGCGTCTGGCCGTTCCCGCGGCGGTCGGCTGGGCCGCCGTCGCTGGGCTCCTCGCCGTGCCGGCGGCGCTCGCCCCGGTCGCGGTCGCCTCCTGGGCGGCGACCATCGGGGCTGGCCTGATCGCCGGCCTGTTCGTGCGACGTCGTTCGCTGCTCATCGGCATCAGCCTGTGCCTGGCCGCGGTCGCGATGCTCACGACCATCGCGGCATCCAGGGAACCGGACCGGCGGCCGGATGCTCTGATCGAGGCCGCGGGGTCAGGTCGCTTCGTGACCCTCTCGGCGACCATCGCCGAGCCTTTCGGGCCGGACGCCGATTCCTACCGGATCACTCTCACCGAGGCGCGGATCGGTTCCGAGGTGCTGTGGCTGCGGGTGCCGGCCCTCGCCTTCGGTGCGGTGCCGCACGGTTCCCCAGGCATCGGCACGGGCATCCGCCTCGGCGGGAGGCTCTCCGTGACCGAGCCGGAGGACGACGTGGGTTTTCTCGTGTTCGTCAGGGGATCGCCTGCCGTGGTCCGGTCGCCGCCGTGGTACCTCGGCTGGGCGGACGGATTGCGATCCGGCTTCCGTCACGCGGCATCCACCCTGCCGGGCGATGGCGGCGGGCTGCTGCCCGGTCTCGCGATCGGCGACACCGCCGCGGTCGACGAGGGTCTCGACGAGGCGATGAAGGCCACGTCACTCAGTCATCTCACCGCCGTCTCCGGCGCGAACTGTGCCGTGATCATCGCCCTCGTTTTGCTGGTCGGCGGTCTGCTCGGGCTGTCCAGGGGATGGCGGATGGCGGTCTCGCTGGCCGTGCTGCTCGGTTTCGTGGTGCTGGTGACCCCGCAGCCCAGCGTGCTCCGGGCCGCCGCCATGGCGACGCTCGTCCTGGTGGCGACGTTCGGCGGCCGCCCGGCGAGGGGGCTGCCTGTCCTCGCCCTGACCGTGCTGGTGCTGCTCGCCGCCGATCCCTGGCTGGCGCGGAGCTACGGTTTTGTGCTCTCCGTCCTGGCGACGGCCGGGCTGCTCGTCCTGTCGAGACCCGTCGCCTCCCTCTTCGGCCGATGGCTGCCGTCCTGGCTCGCGACCGCGCTGGCCATCCCCGTCGCCGCTCAGGTCGCCTGCCAGCCGGTGCTGATCCTGCTCAACCCCGCCATCCCCACCTTTGGCGTCGTGGCGAACGTGCTTGCCGAGCCCGCCGCGCCGATCGCGACGGTGCTCGGCCTGGTCGCCTGCCTGCTCGTCGGTCCGTTTCCGGCTCTCGGCGGCCTCGTGGCGCACGTCGCCTGGCTGCCCGCCGCCTGGATCGCGGCCGTCGCGCGCCTCTTCGGAGGGCTGCCGGGCGGGGCCATCCCCTGGCCGGGCGGCACCCTCGGCGTGCTGCTCCTGGCGGTTGGAACCGCTCTGGCCGGTCTTGTCGCCTTTCGCCGCTCCCGGGCGAGGCTGCCCGCGGCGGCGGCGCTCTGCCTGCTGCTGGTCGTGCAACTCGGGATCGTCGGCGGCCAGCGGCTCGGCGGAGTGCTGTCCCGTCCCGCCGACTGGCAGATCGCCGCCTGCGACATCGGGCAGGGGGACGCGGTGCTCGTGCGCAGCCTCGGCCGGGTGGCCCTCATCGACACCGGGCCGGACCCCGAGCTGCTCGCCGGATGCCTGCGGACGCTGGGGATCGACCGGATCGATCTGCTGATCCTCAGCCACTACGACCTCGATCACGTCGGCGGCACCTCAGCCGTGTTCGGCAGGGTCGACCGGGCCATGGTCGGCCCTCCCTCCGACCCCGGCGACGAGTCTCTCGCCCGGCGGCTCGGCGACTCCGGCGCGCTCGTGGAACGGGTGAGCCGGGGCCTCAGCGGAGGGCTCGGTGAGCTGCGCTGGGAGGTGCTCTGGCCGAAGGCGAGGCTCGGCGGGGTCGAACCGGGCAACGATGCGAGCGTGACCGTCCGTTTCGGCGGTGCCGGAGCCTGCGCCGCGGGCTGCCTGAGTGCGCTGTTCCTCGGCGATCTCGGCGATCGACCGCAGACCATGATGATGGCGGCGAATCGGCTGACCCACGTCGACGTGGTGAAGGTGGCCCACCACGGCTCGGCGGACCAGGATGAGCGGCTGTACCGGACGATCTCGGCGACGGTGGGCCTGATCAGCGTCGGCCTGGACAACGACTACGGGCATCCGACCGATCGGCTGCTGACCATTCTCCGGGAGGCGGGAACGACGGTCGCCAGGACCGATCGGGAGGGGATGGTGCTCATCTCCCCGAGGCCGGATGGCTCGGTCTCGGTGTGGAGGGAGCGGCCGCCGGCGGACGGTGACGGTGGGACCGGGTGACGGTGGGACCGGGTGACGGTGGGGCCGATTAAGCTGGTGAGGCATCGGGTGGCGAGCAGAGGGAGTTCCGTGGCAGGCAAGGTGGCGCCAAAGGCCGCTGCGATTCCGCAGCTCGGCTGGAACAGGGTTCGCCCGGCCCGGGTGGTGCTCGTGTCGGGGACGGAGAGCTTTCTCGCCGAGCGCGCGATGCGGATGTTGAGGGACCTGCTGAAGGCGGAGGACCCGAGCCTCGAGATCAGCGATCTCGAGGCCGATGCCTACGGGCCGGGGGAGCTCATCACCCTCGCCAGTCCCTCGCTCTTCGGCGAGCCGCGACTGATCCGCGCGACCGGCGTGGAGAAGTGCACGGACGCGTTCATCGCAGAGACCCTGGCGTATCTGGAGTCCCCCGCCGAGGGCACCTACCTGCTGCTCCGTCACGCGGGTGGGGTGCGGGGCAAGAAGCTGCTGGACGCGATCAGGGGCGGCCTCGGCGATGGTGTGGAGATCGTCTGCGCCGAGCTGAAGAAGGACTCCGACAAGCTCGACTTCGCGGTCGCCGAGTTCGCCCTGGAGGGGCGCCGGATCACCGGCGGTGCTCTCCGCGCCCTCGTCGCCGCCTTCTCGGACGATCTGGCGGAGCTCGCCGCGGCCTGTCAGCAGCTCATCGCCGATGCGAGCGAGGAGATCACCGAGGCGACCGTGGAGAAGTACTACTCCGGCAGGGTCGAGACCAACGCCTTCCGCGTGGCGGACGTCGCGATCGCCGGTCGGTACGGCGAGTCGCTGATCCTGCTGCGTCACGCCATCGCCTCCGGCGCGGACCCGGTTCCCATCGTCGCGGCGTTCGCGAGCAAGCTGCGCACGATGGCGAAGGTCTCCGGCTCGCGGGGCGGTTCCGGTCAGCTCGCCCAGCAGTTCGGGCTCGCGCCCTGGCAGGTCGACCGTGCCAGGCGGGACCTGCAGGGATGGGACGATGCCGGCCTCGGGCGCTGCATCGAGGCGCTCGCGGAGACGGATGCCGCCATCAAGGGGGCCGGTCGCGACCCGGTGTTCGCCCTCGAACGGCTCGTCGGCCTGATCAGCGCGGCCGGAAAGACCCCGTAGCGCCGGTTTCCGCGGCCCGGCCCTCGCCGTTAACGACGAGGACCCCGCCTCGAGGGGCGGGGTCCTGATCGTACGGGAAGGCTCTAGAGCGAAGAGACCTGCTTGGCGATGGCCGACTTGCGGTTCGCCGCCTGGTTCTTGTGGATGACACCCTTGCTGGCGGCCTTGTCGAGCTTCTTCGAGGCGAGCAGCAGCGCCGCGGTCGCCTTGTCCTTGTCGCCGGCGGTCACGGCCTCGCGGGCCGAACGGATCGCCGTCTTGACCTCGCTCTTGACGGCCTTGTTGCGCTCCTGGGCCTTCTTGTTGGTGCCAATTCGCTTGATCTGCGACTTGATGTTTGCCACGTTTGATACTTTCTCTGAGATCGATGGGGGGACGGCAGCCGCGAACCGGGTCCATGGACAGGAATCCGGGCTGCGAATCGCGCAGACATTCGGTTACTCGAGTGCTACACGCAAGCCAACAGACAACGTTACCAGTTGCCCGGCCAATCGGGCAATCGACGCGAGCCGTCGGCGTGCCATTCGCGGCCCGGACGGCCTAGGGCGTGTCTCTTTATTTGGTGGGGTTTGGTTTGGGATGATTTTGGGATGTCTCGCCGTGTGTTGTTGTCCGATGAACAGTGGGCGCGGATCGCGCCGTTGATGCCGAGTTCTGATGGCAGTCGGGGACGTCCGT
>NZ_DASWPB010000197.1:0-14509 GCF_036404185.1 Lacisediminihabitans sp.
CCGACCCTCAACCCCGATTCCCCGGCCGACCTCCTCAGGGCTCTCGGCGTCGCGGGGCTCATGGTCACCTCGACCCGGTCCTGGGAGCTGAAGAAGCTCAGGCATCCGGCGATCCCGCCGCTGCTCGAATACAAGAAACTCGCGAGGCTCCTGGCCGCGAACGGCTGGCACTGGCTCGATACGAACGTGCGGGACGGCCGGTTCCATCCCGAGTACGTGCCGGGAGGCGTGGTCACCGGGCGCTGGGCGAGCACGGGCGGCGGTGGGGCGCTGCAGCTGCCGAAGCAGATCCGGGGTGCCGTCGTGGCCGATCCCGGGTGGAAGTTCGTCGTCGCCGACGCCTCGCAGCTGGAACCGCGCATCCTCGCGGCGATGTCGGGCGACCGGGGGATGGCGGAGGCGGGCAGCGCGGGCGACCTGTACGCCGGCATCGTGGCGAGCGGCGCCGTCGAGACCCGAGACCAGGCGAAGGTCGCCATGCTCGGAGCCATGTATGGGGCGACGACCGGCGAGAGCGGCCGGCTCATGCCGAAACTCACCCGCGCCTATCCGAGGGCGATCCGGCTGGTGGAGGAGGCGGCGAGGGCCGGCGAACGGGGCGAGGTGGTGACCACCCGTCTCGGCCGCAGCTCACCCCGGCCGGGGGCGGCCTGGCGCGAGAGCCAGTCGGATGCCTACGACGAGACCGCGACGGACGCCGAGACCGCGCGGGCGAGGGGGCAGTCGCGGGGATGGGGCCGGTTCACCCGTAACTTCGTGGTGCAGGGGACCGCCGCGGAATGGGCGCTCTGCTGGATGGCGAACCTCCGGCGGAGCCTCATCGAGCTGTCCGGCGACGCCTGGCTCACGGACGGCCCGCACCTCGTCTTCTTCATGCACGACGAGGTGGTGGTGCACTGTCCGGCCGAGCTGACCGAGCGGGTGGAGGCGGCCGTGCGTCAGGCCGCCGCGGACGCCGGCCGGCTGCTGTTCGGCGCGATGCCGGTCACCTTCCCGCTCACGGTCGCCGTCGTTGACGACTACGGTCAGGCCAAGTAGCCGGCTCGTTTCCTGCCGCGCCGCGGGCGGACCTCGGATGGCCCGCGGAACGCGTCGTAGTCGGAGAGCGTGGCGATCGCCGCGCCGAGCCAGGCGATCGCGGCGACCCCCTGGGCCTCCCGCGCGACGAGGGCCAGGCGGGCGTCCACCGGGAGGGTGTCGGCGGAGGCCGCGACCCTGGTGCCCGCGAGGTCGGCCTCCCACCAGCGCCGGAAGCTCTCCGCGAGCCCCTCGGCGGCGGGCGAATCGATGGAGCTGGTCACGAGCACCTGGTCGAGCATCTCGGTCCACTCGGGCAGGGACTCGAGCAGCGGCTCGTGCATCCAGCAGGCCGCCTCGTCCCGGCCGGCCTCGGTCAGCCGGTGCATCGGCAGGCCGTCGTCCGTCGTTCCCGCCGGCTCGACGAGGTTCTGCTTCGACAGCCGCTCGAGCGTCCCGTACACCTGGCCGACGTTGACCGGTCCGCGGTGCGGCGCCCGGCCGGTGAACTCCGCGTGGAGCTGCAGCCCGTAGGCGGGGCCGAGGGTGAGGACCGCGAGGAGGCCAGAGCGCACCGACATCCCGCCTCCAGGTCTTCCAAACTTCTACCGAGTATAGGTCTTCAACCGATCGGAGTGCGCCGGAGGACGGGCCGGCCGCGCGACGAGGCCATCAGCCAGCTGCCGCAGGCGATGGTGAGCGGCAGGCCGACAGCGGTGAGACCGATCTGCAGCCACGGCGGTGCGAAAGGCGCTCTGCCGCCGGGCAGCTCGAGCGCGAGAGCCGGGAGCAGTCCGACGGCCGCGCCGAGGACGGCACCGAGACCGCTCAGCAGGAGCGATTGCCAGAAGGCGAAGCTGCGGCGGGTGATCGAGCTTGCACCCAGGCTCCCGAGCGTGGCATCGTCCTGTCGCCCCTCCGCCCGGGCGAGTCCGATCGCGACCGCGGACGAGCCCACGGCGACGAGAGAGCTGAGGCCGAGGAGGATCCAGGCGACGAGATTCGCGAAGGGAGCCGGACCGGTCTCGATGCTGAGCGTGCTTCCGTCCGGGTCCCCCGTCAGCGCGGCGGTGTCCTGGCGTGCCGCATCGAGTTCGCCCGTCGATGGCGGCCTCGTCAGGGAGGCGAGCACCAGCGAGGACGCAGAGGGCAGCCCGAGTCGATCGGCGGTCGCGGTGGGCACGAAGACCCCGAAATTGATCGGATGGGCGGGGCTATCCACCACGGCATCCAGATGCGTGACCGACACCGGCTTCTTGTTCGAGGAATAGATGGCGTCATCGGCCAGCTGTTTCGCCGTCCACCAGTCCAGTTCGATCTCGCCACCACTCACGTATTCGGGATACAGCGCAACGGCGTGGCCGGCGGCGAAGGCCGTTCTCGCGGACGGCGACGGCTGCCGCCCGAGCACCAGCGCGAGATCGTCGATGCTGCCGACCCAGAGCCGTCCGCCGGCGTTGTGCGCGGAAGAGAGGAAGGTGTTTGTGCTGCAGCGCCGATCGTTCTGGCTGGCGGTGGCAAAGGCGGGATCCAGGAGTCGTTTCTCCGAGTACTGCGGCGACCGGGCGTCCATCGGGCACAGATTGGCCGCGGGGACGGTGAGCACCGGATAGCTCGGGAGGGAGGGGACCTTCGCCGCGATCTGGTCGGGACCGATGTCGAAATCCGGAACGCTCGACAGAGTGCGCACCGTCTTGACGGGGAGTGTGGAGCGTAGCGCTGCGACGAACGGGCCACTCGGAGCTGTGACGTACCTCATGCGATCCGGCATCGCCGCGTAGTCGAGCTGGGAGCTGACCTGGCCCGGCATGGTCGTGTACTGGTGACCGGCGTCGCTCTGTACCTGGCTCGATCCGACGACGCACATCGCGAAGACGGCAACGAAGACGGCGGTGAGGATGGCCGCGAAGGCGGGCACCGCCCGTCCGGGGTTTCGCGCGGCGTCGCGGAGCGCGAGCCGGCTGCCGAGGCCGGATCGCGAGAACGCGGCGGCGGCACCACGCAGCAGTAGCGGTCCGCAAAGGGCGAGTCCGACCTGGACGACGATCGGCCCGGCGACGACGAGGCCGGTGAGGAGCGCAGCCGTTCGGCCTCCGTTCCCGCTGATGGTGTGACTCGCCCGCGCCTCGATGACGAGCAGGATGCCGCCGACGACGGCCAAGCCGGTGCCGACGAGCACCACGATCACCCCGACGATCGGGCGGCGTCTGCTCGGCGTGGGCGGGCGACGGGCTCCGCGCAGGGCGCCGACCACGTCGAGTCGGGATGCGGCGATCGCGGGGGCCAGGGCGGAGATCCAGCCGACGACGACGGCGAAGACGAGGATCCCGGCCAGGATCGGCCAGTCGAGGTGGTAGCCGTAGTACCGGGTCGTGCTTCCGTCGCCGGTGAGCGCCATGGCGAGGCTGCCGCAGCTGATGCCGAGCGCGAGACCGAGCAGACCGCCAAGGGTACCGAGCACGATGCCGTTCGCGGAGACGATGCGGAACAACACCGACCGCGGTGCGCCGACGCTGGCCACGATAGCGAGGGTGCGCTGCTGCTGGCGTGCGCCGACCGCGAAGGCGGCGCCGGCGAGCAGAACCACCTCGAACACCGTGAAGGCCGCGATCAGCGCGGTGGGGGCGAGCAGGATGACGAACCAGTTGGGGTGCGCGTATCCGGGTGTCCCGGAGCCGGGCGGGGGAGGATCGAGGAGCACCTGCCGTGACAGCACCGTGACGCCGTGCCGATTCAGACCCTGCACGGCGTCCCAGTCGAGGGGCAGCGCGGGCAGGTAGTAGCTCGTACCGGCGATTCGGTCACCGCCCGACGCTGTGACGAGCGCGCCGGGCAGAGCGAACAGGGTGGAATTGGCGGAGCCCTTCGTTCGGTCATCGAGCACGCCGACGATGGTCACCGTCCGCTCGAGCGGGGTGTGCTCGGCGACGGTGTCGCCGAGCCTCGCGCCGAGCCGGGTGAGAGCCCCGGGCGTGACCATGATCTCGGAGTCAACGCGGGGAACCCGACCCTCCAGCACCTCGAAATGTCCATGCAGCGCCGCATCCCACGGTTCGCCCTCGATCACCGGAAGGCTGGCGACCCCGTGGGCGGTGGTCACCGTCGCCGCCGCGGGGAATGTCGTGAGGACACGGGTTCCCGCGGGCAGGTAGCTCGTCGGATCCGCCAGTTCCGTATTGGTGAGGTCCCGCGTGTCGTTCGAGAACTTCTCGCCGTTCTGCCACCAGTCGGGATCGGTCGGATACTGGCTCAGCCCGGGATCCGGCGGGCTCACGACCCGTAGTCTCGCCTCGCTCCGGCCCAACTGGGTCGCGACGGTCTCTGCCGGTGTCGGATCCGTGCTCCGGGCGACCAGCACGACGGCAGACAGCCCGGCGATGGGCAGCGCGATGAGCAGGCCGATCAGCAGACTCCTGCCGATCGAGCGCACGCTCGTCCGACGGGCGATTCGCACCGCGATCCGTTGTCCAGAGACCGGGCGCACGCTGACGGCTCGCGGTGGATGCGCGGAGGCCGGGTCGGCCTCGATCCGATGGCTCACGGGCGTGTCCCCGAGAGCAGGGTGTCCACACCCGTTGCCACGCTCTCGTCGACGATCCTGCCGTCCCGCAGGAACACGATGCGGTCTGCCCAGGCCGCGTGTCGGGCATCGTGAGTGACCAGGATGCCGCCGGCACCGGCATCCACTCGGCGGCGCAGCATCCGCAGCACCACCTCACCGGTGGTGCTGTCGAGCGCGCCCGTTGGCTCGTCGGCAAGGACGATGCGTCGGGTGCCGACAACCGCCCGCGCGATTGCGACCCGTTGCTGCTGGCCGCCGGACAGGTCGTCGGGGAAGTAGTCGGCACGATCATCGAGCTCGACGGTGCGCAGGGCGTCGAGGGCGGCGCTCCTGGCCTTGCGGCGCTTCCAGCCGTCGAGCTCGAGCGGCAGCGAGACGTTCTCCACCGCGGTGAGCGCCGGCACCAGGTTGAAGTCCTGGAAGACGAATCCCAGGGTGCGGCGCCTCAGTGCGGCGATCGCCGTGGTCGACAGGGTGGAGAGCCATTCGCCCTCGACCACGACCTCGCCGCTCGTGGGCACCGTGAGACCACCGGCGATCGTGAGGAGCGTCGACTTGCCGGAACCGCTCGCCCCCATGATCGCGATGAGCTCACCGTCGTGCAGGGTCAGATCCACCCCGCTCAACGCGGTGATCGCGGTCTCGCCCCTGCCGTACTGCTGGGAGATCCCGTCCAGCCGGAGCAGGACATCCGCGCTCACCGGTGGTCTCCGTGCATCGTCTTCGCCGGACGACCGCGTTTCGGGATGTCCGTGGCCAGCGGCTGCGGTGCGGCTCGCCCCGCCGCGGCTGCCCGAGCCAGCCGCGTCTCGGAGTGGTCCAGCCAGCGCACCTCGGCCTCCGCCGCGAAGATGAGCGAGTCGACCACGAGCAGCCAGGACAGCTCCTCCGCCGTCTCGGGCTCTTCCGTGGTGTTCTTGGTACGGGTCAGGTCTTGCAGCGTACGCACGGTCGCCGCTCGCTGCACCTGGATCACGCTGGCGATATCGACGCCGGGGAGGGTGACGGCGATGGCGAGCTTGATCGCGAGCTCGTCCCTGGCGGCGGTGGTTCGAGCCACCGGGGAGCCGAGCCAGCCGGCCACCTCGACGTGCCCCGACTCGGTGATCCGGTAGTGAACCTGACCGTCGGTTGCCTCGTCGCCGCGCTCGACCAACCCGTCTCGCTCGAGCCGTTCGAGGGTGTTGTACACCTGGCCCACGTTGAGCGGCCACGTCGAACCGGTGCGCCGGTCGAACTCGCTCTTGAGCTGATACCCGTAACACGGTCCCTGATCGAGAATGGCCAACAGACTCTGACGGATCGACACTGAGGGTCCTCCTGGATCGCACGATAGTGTTTCCGAGTATATGCATACTTGACACGTATTTATCAGGCGTGTCGCGGCGCGGCAAATCACATAGTTGTTATTTCCCGGGTTCATCGGCGATAATTGGCCCCAGCGGTTCACCGCAACAATTTCATACGCACCAGCACTGGGTTTCAGCCCGAGAGCATTCCGAGGTCGATGGGGAAGTCGCACCTCAACGGAATGGAGTTATCGTGACTGTACCGAATGCTGGCTCAACGGCGCCTGCTGGTCACACAGCACGAGCCGTTACTCGGGCACGCGGAGTGCTGTACGTGCACTCCTCGCCCCGCGCGCTCTGCCCCCACATCGAGTGGGCGGCAGGAGGCGCCCTCGATCGCGCCGTGAACTTCACCTGGGCCGAGCAGCCCGTGCTGCGAGGCTCGATGCGCACCGAGTTCTACTGGGAGGGTGCCCAGGGCACGGGCGCCGCCATCGCCTCCGCCCTGCGCGGCTGGGAGCACCTGCGATACGAGGTGACCGAGGACGCGTCGCCAGGCAGCGACGGCGGGCGGTGGATGCACACGCCCGATCTCGGCATCTTCTTCGCCCAGACCGACAGCGCGGGCAATGTGGTCATCCCCGAGGACCGCGTGCGGTACGCGATGGAGATCGCCGGCTCGGATGCCTTCGAGCTGCACCGCGAGCTGCGTCTCGCCCTCGGCCAGGCCTGGGACGACGAGCTCGAGGCGTTCCGCCACGCGAGCGACACCAACCAGGTTGTGTGGCTGCACAAGGTCGGCTGACCGTGGCGGACTAACCGCGGTAGACCGCCAGGATGCGTTCGACGTACGTGGTGGGGGAGAACAGCTCGCGGTCGATGATCGCGCCCTGTGACATCGCGACGAGTCGTGACGGATCGCTGGCCAGGTCGACGAGCGCATCGGAGAGGCCGGCCTCGTCCGGCGTCCGCGAGAGCGCACCGGAGTTGCGCAGTCCCTCGCTCAGCTTGGGATCGCAGTAGAGCACGCCGCGACCGCGGCTCACCGCCTCGGCGATCGTCATGGGCTGGTTGTCGAAGCCGAGCGAGGTGATGGCCACGGCCGCGGATTCGTCCATCATCCGGAGGACGTCGTCGTGGGGGAGCGAGCCGTACACCCGGATCTCCGGATGCCCGGCCGTGAGTTTCTCCAGCGCGGCGAAGTCGGAGCCCTCGCCGACAAAGTCCACACCGAAGCCGTTGCCCGTGCGCTCCAGGGCGTCCAGTGCCGCCCGCGCGAAGGGCAGCGGGCGCTTGACCGGCTCGCACCTGGCCACCCAGAGGAAGCGCGGCCTGGCCGCCGTCTCGGGCGTGAGCAGGACCGATGGGGTGACCGGCGGTGCGATGGGGTTCGGGATCACGGCAATCGGCCGGTCGACCCCGGCCGCCCTGAGGTCCTCGGCCTGATGGGCCGAGGGGGACACCACCCTGTCGGCGGTCCCGGCCATCGTGAGCACGAGGTTGCGCAGCAGGTTGTCGGTCTTGCGCGGGGTGAAGAACTGGTGCGGGATCTTCGCCCCGATGACGATCTGCAGCGCCCAGTGGATGAACCAGGCGACGGAGGCCTGCGGGCCGCCCTCGCTCGCCCAATAGAAGCTGTGCACAGTGTGGACGAGCGGGATGCCGATGCTGGCCGCCGCCGCCTTGGCCACGTGGGCGAGCCCGAACTCGGTCTGGACGTGCACGACGTCGATGCGTTCGTCCCGCAGGTAGGCCTCGAGCGCGCGCCGGGTGCGCGCGGTGTTGGGGATCACGGCGAGGTCGAGCACGGGCATCCGGAACAGCGGTCTCACCTGGAGGCCGTCGTCGACACGCTGATACCGCCTGCCGAAGACACCGCGGGCGGGCGAGACGATCACGACGGAGTGCCCGGCATTCTCGAGCGCCAGCCTCTGCTGCCGCATGGAGGTCTGGGCGCCGCCGACGTAGTCGAAGTAGTAGTCGCTGACTATCGCAATACGCATGGGAAGCGGGGACGGCCCCGGCTAGACGCTCCTGATGGCGAGGACGGCGTTGTGCCCGCCGAAGCCGAAAGAGTTGCTGATCGCGAGAAGCGGTCCGTCCCCGAGGGCGCGCGGCGAGGTGACCACGTCGAGCGGGATCTCGGGATCCTGGTCGGTGAGGTTGATCGTGGGAGGCGCCAGGCGGTCCCGCAGCGCGAGGATGGTGAAGATCGCCTCGAGCGCGCCGGTGCCGCCGAGCAGGTGCCCGGTCGCCCCCTTCGTCGCCGAGACCGGGATGCTGTGGATGCGATCCCCGAAGAACGCCTTGAGCGCGGCGTATTCGGCGATGTCGCCGACCGGGGTGCTCGTCGCGTGCGCATTGATGTGCATGACCTCGTCGCGATCGGCGCCGGCCTGCTCGAGCGCGAGACCGATGGCACGGGCCGCTCCGCGACCGGTGGGATCGTTCGCGGTGATGTGGTACGAGTCAGCGGTGACGCCGCCGCCGGCGATCTCGGCATAGATGTGCGCGCCGCGGGCGAGGGCGTGCTCCTCGGTCTCCATGACGACGCTCGCCGCGCCCTCGCCCATGACGAAGCCGTCGCGGTCGACGTTGTACGGTCGCGACGCCGTCTCGGGGGAGTCGTTGCGACGGGACAGCGCCTGCATCGACGAGAACGACGACATGGTGATCGGGTGGATGGCCGACTCGGTGCCGCCGGCGATGATCACGTCCGCCAGTCCCAGCTGCAGGTGCTCGTAGGCGTTGGCGATCGACTCGGTGCTGGAGGCGCAGGCGGAGGCGACGGTGCGGGCGAAGGCGCGGGCCTCGAAGGCCATCGAGATCGCCGCGGATGCCGCGTTGGGCATCAGCATCGGCACGGTGAGCGGAAGGACTCGGCGCGAGCCCTTCTCGCGGAGGGTGTCCCAGGCGTCGAGCAGGGTCCAGAGCCCGCCGATGCCGGTCGCGTAGTCGATGCCGAGGCGCTCGGGGGCGACGGAGGGTGCGCCGGCATCCGCCCAGGCCTCCCTGGCGGAGATGAGGGCGAACTGAGCTGAGGGGTCGAGGCGCTTGGCCTCCTGACGCTCCATCATCTCCTCCGGGCGGACGAGGGCGCGCGCGGCGAAGTTCACCGGGATCCCGTAGGTCTCCGCCCAGTCGTTGTCGAGTGTGTGAGTGCCGGACTCGCCGGCGAGCAGGGCTTTCCAGGTGTCGGTGACATTCCCGCCGATGGGCGATGTCGCGCCCAGCCCGGTAACAACGATTTTTTTGGTCATAACGGCATCTTTCTCATGGATCTCACGATGGGCATCGTCATACGGGCGCGGCCAGTCCAGGTGTGGCCCAGGACTGGCCAGCCGCGTCTGTCGGGACTAGCCCTGTGCGTTGACGATGAAGCTCACCGCGTCTCCGACGGTCTTGAGGTTCTTGACCTCTTCGTCGGGGATCTTCACGTCGAACTTCTCTTCTGCGTTCACGACAATGGTCATCATCGAAATGGAGTCGATGTCCAGGTCGTCGGTGAACGACTTGTCCAGCTCGACCGAGTCGGTGGCGATGCCGGTTTCGTCGTTTACGAGTTCTGCGAGACCTGCCAGAACCTCTTCTGTGGACAATGCCATTGTGTTTTCTCCTTGGGGGTGTCGTTTGACCGTTGATTATCTTACGGGAGGACCACGACCTGGGCGCCGAAGGCGAGGCCCGCGCCGAAACCGATCTGCAGTGCCAGTCCGCCGCTGAGCTCCGGGTGCTCCTGGAGGAGCCGATGGGAGGCGAGCGGGATGGACGCGGCCGAGGTGTTGCCCGTGGTGGCGATGTCCCGCGCGATCACGATGTCCTCGCCGAGGCCGAGCTGCTTGGCGAGCTCGTCGATGATGCGCATGTTCGCCTGGTGCGGGATGAAGGCGGCCAGATCGTCGGCGGTGATGCCCGCCGCCGTAAGGGCCTGCTTCGCGACCTTCGCCATGTCCCAGACGGCCCAGCGGAAGATGGTCTGGCCCTCCTGGCGCAGGGTCGGCCAGGTCGCGTCGCCGTTCTTGAAGTCGATGGTCGTGGCGTTCATACCGACGGAACCGGCCCTGGAGCCGTCGGACCCCCAGACGGCGGCAGAGATGCCCGGTGTCTCGCTCGGGCCGATGACGGCAGCCCCCGCCCCGTCGCCGAGGAGGAAGGAGATCGACCGATCGGTCGGGTCGACGAACTCGGAGAGCTTCTCCGCGCCGATCACGAGCGCGTAGTGCGCCGCTCCCGCCCGGATGAGAGCGTCGGCCTGGGTCACGCCGTAGCTGAAGCCCGCGCAGGCCGCGTTCTGGTCGTATGCCGCCGCGGGGTTGGCCCCGACCCTGTCGGCGACGACGGTGGCCATGGACGGCGTCTGCTGCACGTTGCTGATGGTCGCGATGATAACGAGGTCGATGTCGCCGGCCGGGACCCCGGACTTCTCGATGGCCTCGCGCGCGGCATCCGTCGCCAGGTCGACCGCGAGGATGCCCGCGGAGGCCCGGGTGCGGGTGATGATGCCCGTGCGCTGCCTGATCCACTCGTCGCTGGAGTTGATCGGCTCGATCAGGTCGTCGTTGGTGACGATCAGGTCGCCGCGGGCGGCACCGTAGCTGTAGATGCGGGTGAACTGCGGTCCGTGGGACTGCTGGAGAACTGTCTGGCTCATGACTTCCCGTCGATCAGGTCGAAGGCCGCGGCGAGATCGTCTGGGGTTTTGACGGCCACCGTCGGCACGGACTTGAGGCCGCGCTTCGCGAGTCCGACGAGGGCGCCGGCCGGGGCGATCTCGATCACCCCGGTGACACCCCCAGCCGCGAAGGCGTCCATGGTCTTGTCCCACCGTACCGGCGACGACACCTGTCCGACGAGCAGGTCGATGAAGGTCTCGCCGCTCGTGACGGAGGAGCCGTCGCGATTGGTCCAGATGGGGATGCTCGGATCGTGTGTGGGGAGGCCGGCGGCCGCGGCGCGGAGGCGCTCGGCGGCGGGGGCCATGTAGCGGGTGTGGAACGCCCCGGCGACCTGGAGCGGGATGACCCGCGCTCCGGCCGGTGGATCGGCCTTGAGGGCCTCGAGACCGGGTAGTTCGCCGGCGACGACGATCTGGCCGCCGCCGTTGAAGTTGGCCGGTGCGAGATCGAGCTCGGCGAGCCGGGCGAGCAGCTGTTCCTCGTCGCCTCCGACGACGGCGCTCATGCCCGTGCGGGTGATCGCGGCGGCCTCGGCCATCGCGGCGCCGCGCTCGCGCACCAGGGTCATCGCATCCGTCTCGCTGAGGATGCCTGCGGCGGCCGCGGCGGTGACCTCGCCGACAGAGTGCCCGGCGACGCCGCCGATGCGGTCGCGTCGGCCATCCAGGAGGGCGGAGAGGGTGAGCAGGCCGGCGGCGACGATGAGCGGCTGGGCGACGGCCGTGTCGCGGATCGTGTCCGCGTCCGAGGTCGTGCCGTGCTTCACGAGGTCCATGCCTGCCGCCTCGGAGAGGGCGGTCAGCCGGTCGAGGAAGCGGGGCTCAGCGAGCCACGGTCCGAGGAATCCGGGGGTTTGAGAGCCCTGACCCGGGCAGACGACGACGATCACTTATCAAGTCTCCTATGACGTGCGGGGAAGTCGGTTGTGACACCCCACTAATAAACGGGACATCCTTTGGGCTAGTCCTCCAACATAGCGGCTGCCGCCGCCTCCTCGGGGCCGGCTGATCGCGTGGCGGCGGGAGAAACTACTCCTGTGGCGGCGGGAGATAAGACCTCTCTGCGGCGGTCGTGGCGGGAGTAGTGGCGCCGTGGCGGCAGATATGACCCCTCGTGGCGGGGCAAGCGAACGGCGGCGGGAGTTGGGCCTCCCGCCGCGAGTCAGTTTCTCCCGCCACGAGTATCGGGCGGGGCGGGGCGGGATTGGATGGGGCGGGTGCGAAGAAGGGAGCACGAAGGCGGGAGGAACGGAGAGAAGGGAAGGGAGCACCGCGCCTGGCGGCGAGATCGGCAGGAGCGGACGGCTCAGCGGCGGCGGCCGGGCGCATCCGGCTCGGCGATGGAGCCGATGATGAGGGCGGCCTGCAGGATGAGGGACTCACGGGCGCCGGTGGCGTCCCAGCCGATGACCTCCGAGACCCGCTTGAGGCGATAGCGCACGGTGTTCGGATGCACGAACAGCTCACGGGCGGTCGCCTCGAGCGAGCGCCCGTTGTCGAGATAGCACCACAGGGTGGTCAGGAGCTCCGTGGAGTGGGCCTGCAGGGGCTTGTAAATGCGGTTGATGAGCGTCGCCCTGGCCAGGGCGTCCCCGGCGAGGGCGCGTTCGGGCAGCAGATCGTCGGCGAGCGTCGGCCGGGTGGCGTTCCGCCAGGAGCGGGCGACGGCGAATCCGGCGAGGGCCGCCTTCGCGCTCCGGGAGGCGTCGACGAGGCTGGAGACCTCGTGCCCGAGCACCAGATGCCCGTCGCCGAAGCCGGGCTCGAGGGCCTTGGCGATGTCGATGAACGGGATCAGGTCGGTGGCGGCCGGCTCGTCCTCTCCCGGGGTCGGATGCGCGCGGCCGATGACCAGCACCAGCCGGTTGCCCTGCACCCCGATCAGCACGTCGGCGTCCAGGTGTCTTGCGGTGCGGCGCAGCATGTCGACGTCGAGCACCCTCGGCGCGGTGCCGACGAGCACGGACACCTCGCCGTGGCCGTGCCAGCCCAGCGCGGCGATGCGGCTCGGCAGCTCGTCGTCGTACTCCCCGCTGAGGATGGAGTCGACGACGAGGGCCTCGAGCCTGGCGTCCCAGAGTCCGCGCGCCTCGGCGGCCCGCGCGTAGACATCCGCAGCTGCGAAGGCGATCTCGCGCGAGTAGAGCAGGATGGCCTCGCGCACCGACTCGTCGGCACCCTTGACCCGTTCCTCGACGACCTCGACCGTGACCTTGATGAGCTGGAGGGTCTGTGTCAGGCTCACCGAACGGAGCAGCTCCCGCGGAGCGGCACCGAAGACATCCGCGGCGATCCACGGGGTGGATGTCGGGTCATCGAACCAGTGGATGAACGAGGTGATCCCGGCCTGCGCGACGAGACCGACCGCCGACCGCCGCCCCGGAGGCATCTCGCCATACCAGGGCAGCGTGTCGTCGAGTCGTTTAAGCGTCGCGGTCGCCAGCTCGCCGGAGATCGCCCTGAGCCAGGAGAGCGTCTGCTCTTTGGTTTTCGCCACCGGTGCCATGGGTCGTCGAGCCGGTCGCCGTCCTAGCTCTCGCCGCCGACGGATCCGGTGGTTCCTGCGGTCACGTCGTGCAGCCGGTACCGGTCGATGGCCTGCTGCGGGACGCTGGGATCGATCTTGCCCTGCTTCACCAGCAGCTCGAGTGTGCGCACGACCGCCGACGGTCCGTCGATCTTGAAGAAACGACGCGCCGCCGCCCTGGTGTCGGAGAACCCGAAGTCGTCGGCACCGAGGGTCGCGAAGTCGCCGGGCACAAACGGCCGGATCTGGTCGGACACGGCGTGCATGAAGTCGGTCATCGCGACGAACGGACCCTCGGCACCCGCGAGCCTCTGCGTGAGGTAGGGAGTGCGCGGCTCGGCGTTCGGGTTGAGGAAGTTCTGCTGTTCGGCGTCCAGCCCCTCCCGGCGCAGCTCGGTCCACGAGGTGACCGACCAGACATCGGCCGACACCCCCCAGTCGTCCGCGAGCAGCTGCTGGGCCTCGAGGGCCCAGGGAACCGCGACCCCTGAGGCGAGCAGCTGGGCCTTGGGGCCCGTGCTCTCCGACCGGTTCAGCAGGTAGATGCCCTTGAGCAGGCCGTCGACGTCGAGGTTCTCCGGCTCGCCCGGCTGGACGATCGGCTCGTTGTACACCGTGAGGTAGTACATGACGTTGGGGTTCGGATGCGTCTCTCCGTACATCCGCTCGAGGCCGGCCTTGACGATGTGGCCGATCTCGTACCCGTATGCGGGGTCGTAGGAGACGACCGCCGGGTTGGTGGATGCGAGCAGCAGCGAGTGGCCGTCGGCGTGCTGGAGTCCCTCGCCGGTCAGCGTGGTGCGTCCGGCCGTCGCCCCGATGATGAACCCGCGGGCCATCTGGTCGCCAGCCGCCCACATCGCATCCCCGGTGCGCTGGAATCCGAACATCGAGTAGAACACGTAGACCGGGATCAGCGGTTCGGCGTGTGTGGCGTAGGAGGTGCCCGCCGCGGTGAAGGCCGCAAAGCCGCCCGCCTCGTTGATGCCGACGTGCAGGATCTGGCCCTGCGCGCTCTCCTTGTAGGAGAGCAGCTGCTGCCGGTCGACCGGGGTGTAGTTCTGCCCGTGCGGGTTGTAGATCTTCGCCGTCGGGAAGTAGGCGTCCATGCCGAAGGTGCGCGCCTCGTCCGGGATGATCGGGACGATGCGGTGGCCGAACTCCGGAGCCTTCAGAAGGTCCTTGAGCAGGCGGGCGAAGGCCATGGTCGTGGCGATCTCCTGCTTGCCGGAGCCCTTCTTGGCGATGGCGTACGAGTCCTCGGCGGGGATCGAGATCTGGGTGTACCGCGAACGGCGCTCCGGGACGTAGCCGCCGAGCGCCCTGCGGCGCTCGTGCAGGTACTGGATCGCCTCGTCGTCCTCGCCGGGGTGGTAGTACGGCGGCAGGTACGGGTTCTCCTCGAGCGTGGCGTCCGTGATCGGGATGCGCAGGGCGTC
>NZ_DASWPB010000198.1:0-19082 GCF_036404185.1 Lacisediminihabitans sp.
ACCTGCCCCGGTTCGCGGCCGCGCTGGCCACGCTGGCCGACACCCACATGCTGGAGGCGTCCTGATGCGCTTGGTGGAGCAGTTCGAGAAGGGCCTGGACGCGCCGATCTGCCTGACCTGGGAGCTGACGTACGCGTGCAATCTCGCCTGCGCGCACTGCCTGTCCTCCTCCGGCCGGCGTGACCCGCGCGAACTGTCCACTGTGGAGGCGAAGGCCGTCATCGACGAGCTGGAGCGGATGCAGGTCTTCTACGTCAACATCGGCGGCGGCGAGCCGACGGTGCGGCCGGACTTCTGGGAACTGGTCGACTACGCCAGCGCCCATCACGTCGGCGTGAAGTTCTCGACCAACGGGGTGAAGATCTCCCCGGACATCGCCAGGCGGCTGGCCGCAAGCGACTACGTCGACGTGCAGATCTCCCTGGACGGCGCGACCGCGGAGGTCAACGACCATGTGCGCGGGCCTGGCTCCTATGCGACGGCCATGACGGCGATGCAGAACCTTTACGACGCCGGTTTCACGGGGTTCAAGATCTCGGTGGTCTGCACCAGTCAGAACATCGGGCAGCTGGACGAGTTCAAGGCGATCGCGGACCGGTTCGACGCCCAGCTGCGCCTCACGCGTCTTCGCCCATCCGGCCGGGGCGCGGACGTCTGGGACGAGCTCCATCCGACGCAGGCCCAGCAGCGCCTGCTCTACGACTGGCTCGTCGCCCACGGCGATGGTGTCCTCACCGGCGACTCCTTCTTCCATCTGTCCGCCCTCGGCGGCGCCCTGCCAGGGCTCAACCTCTGCGGGGCGGGGCGCGTGGTGTGCCTGATCGACCCCGTCGGCGACGTCTACGCCTGCCCCTTCGCCATCCACGAGGAGTTCCTGGCCGGCAACGTCCGATCGGAGGGCGGGTTCCAGGAGGTCTGGCGCCACTCCGAGCTGTTCACCCGTCTGCGCCGGCCTCAGTCCGGGGGCGCCTGCGCGTCGTGCACGTTCTTCGACACCTGCAAGGGCGGATGCATGGCGGCCAAGTTCTTCACCGGGCTCCCGCTGGACGGCCCCGACCCGGAATGCGTCCAGGGCTACGGCGAGGAGCTGCTCAAGAACCGCAAGGAGAAGGACGGCGGCCCGGTGCTGCCGACCTCGTCGATCGTCGATCACTCCCATCGCACGACCCGCGCCGGGCGTTCCGGTCTCGGTCCCATCCGGCTCACCCCGAGCCGTCGCGCGGGGATCGCGCCGACCGGAGAGAACGCCGACTGCGAACCGAGCCCGCTGGCGGGGATGAACCTGCTGGCGAAGACGGATGCCTCCTGCGAGTGCGGAGGGGGATCGAGCTGCTCCTGCGGATGACCCTCATTCGCACACAACAACGGAAGGACAACACACCATGGGACGGGTAGAAGGCAAAGTCGCCTTTATCACCGGAGCCGCGCGAGGCCAGGGGCGCAGCCACGCCGTCCGCCTCGCCGAGGAGGGCGCGGACATCATCGCCGTGGATTTCGTCGAGCACATCCCGAACGTCGGTTACGCATCGGCGACGCCGGAGGACCTCGCGGAGACGGTGCGGCAGGTCGAGGCCCTCGACCGGCGGATCATCGCCACCAAGGCCGACGTCCGCGACCGCGACGCGCTGAAGGCGGCGATCGACGGCGGTGTGAGCGAGCTCGGCCGACTCGACATCGTCGTCGCCAATGCCGGTGTCTGCATCATCGCCGGCTGGGACGAGGTCACACCGGAGATCTGGGAGCAGACCATCGGGACCAATCTCACCGGGTACTGGAACACGGCCCAGCTGGCGGTCCCCCACCTGATCGCGAACGGTGGCGGCTCGATCATCATGACGAGCTCGGCCGCCGGCATCAAGGGCCTCCCCTTCCTGAGCCCGTACGTCGTGTCCAAACACGGTGTCGTCGGCCTCATGCGCGCGTACGCCACGGAACTGGCGGAGTACAACATCCGGGTCAACACCATCCACCCGACGGGCGTCAACACCCCGATGGGGAGCGGCGACGGCTCGGCGAGCTTCGGTCCCCTCCTGGAGAAGCATCCGAAGCTCGGCGGCATGCTCGCCAATCTGCTGCCGATCGAGATCACCGAGCCGGTCGATCAGAGCAACGCGGTGCTGTTCCTCGCCTCGGACGAGTCGCGCTACGTGACCTCTCTCGAGCTGACGGTGGATGCGGGGAACACGCAGTACTGAATCGACACGGAACCAACCGGACCGGAGACCTCCGGTGCCGGATCGAATGAAGGGAGCACGCAATGGGGCGTGTAGAAGGAAAGGTAGCGTTCATCACCGGAGTGGCCAGGGGGCAGGGGCGCAGCCACGCCATCCGGCTCGCGCAGGAGGGTGCAGACATCATCGGCGTCGACCTCCTGGAGGACATTCCCGGCGCGCCGTACGGGCCGGCGACGGAGGACGATCTCGCCGAGACGGTGGCCGCGGTCGAGGCGCTCGATCGCCGGATCATCGCGACCAAGGCGGATGTCCGCGACTACGCCGGCCTGAAGAAGGCGGTGGACGACGGCGTCGCCCAGCTCGGCCGGCTCGACATCGTCTCGGCCAACGCCGGCATCTCGACGCAGATGGGCCCGACGGAGGAGCTCGACGAGGACATGTGGCAGAACATGATCGACACCAACCTGTCCGGCGTCTGGCGGACCACCAAGGCCACCATCCCTCACCTCAGGGCCGGCGGACGGGGCGGATCGATCATCCTGACCAGCTCGGAGGCGGGCATCAAGGGCTACGCGAACATCGCCCACTACGTCTCGGCCAAGCACGGCGTCGTCGGGCTCATGCGGACCCTGGCACTCGAACTGGCCCCGGAGATGATCAGGGTCAATTCGATCCACCCGACCCAGGTGGACACCCCGATGATCCAGAACGAGGGGACCTACCGGCTGTTCGCCCCCGACAAGGAGAAGCCGACCAGGGAGGACTTCCTGCCGGCGTCGCAGGCGATGAACGCGCTGCCGATCCCGTGGGTCGAGGCCGTCGACATCTCCAACGCCGTGCTGTTCCTCGCCTCGGACGAGGCGCGGTACATCACCGGCGTGCCCCTGCCGGTCGACGCCGGCTGCTTCCTGAAATAGGGCCTCTGCACCGAGAGCGCCCTCGATGTCGCACAGCAATGGACATCTCACGAGGAGGAAACAATCATGGGAAAGCTAGACGGCAGGGTCGCCTTCGTCACCGGTGCCGCCCGCGGACAGGGCCGCAGCCACGCGTTGCATCTCGCGCAGGAGGGCGCCGACATCATCGCGATCGACATCGCCGGGAGATAGACAGCGTGCCGTACGGGATGGGCGAGGCCGCCGACCTGGATGAGACGGTGCGGCAGATCGAGGAGCTCGATCGTCGGATCGTGGCCACCAAGGCGGACGTCCGCGACTTCGACGCGGTGAAGTCGGCGGTCGACGCCGGCGTCGCCCAGCTCGGCCGGCTCGACATCGTCGTCGCCAACGCGGGGATCTTCAGCTTCGGCCGGGCCGACGAGCTGCCGGAGCAGACCTTCAAGGACATGATCGACGTCAATCTGACCGGCGTCTGGCACGCGGCCAAGGCGGCCATCCCGCACCTCAAGGCGGGAGGCAGGGGCGGATCCATCGTCCTGACCAGTTCCACCGCCGGTCTCATGCCCTTCGAGAACATGGTCCATTACACGGCGGCCAAGCACGGCGTCGTCGGGATGATGCGGGTCATGGCGATCGAGCTCGGGCCGGACCTGATCCGGGTCAACAGCGTGCATCCGACGTCGGTCAACACGGACATGATCCAGAATCCGGCGACCTACGCCCTGTTCGCCCCCGACCTGGACGAGAAGGACAGGACCAAGGAGAACCTCGCGCCGCGCTTCCAGTCGCTCAACGTGCTGCCCATCCCGTGGGTGGAGCCGGTCGACATCTCCAACGCCGTGCTCTGGCTCGCCTCGGACGATTCGCGCTACGTGACCGGCATCACCCTCCCGGTGGACGCCGGATCGCTCATCAAATAGAAGGACATCGCAGGAGGAAGGAGAACATCGTGGGACGAGTGGAAGGCAAGGTCGCGTTCATCACCGGGGCGGCCAGGGGGCAGGGGCGCAGTCATGCGATCCGGCTGGCCCAGGAGGGCGCCGACATCATCGCGGTCGACATCGCCGAGTCCCTGCCCGGGATGGACAGGTACTACCGCGGAGCGACCGAGGACGACCTCGCCGAGACGGTGCGTCAGGTCGAGGCGCTCGACCGTCGGATCGTTGCCAGCAAGGCGGACGTCCGCGACTTCGACGAGCTCAAGACGGCTCTGGATAGAGGAGTCGCCGAGCTCGGCCACGTCGACATCGTGAGCGCGAACGCCGGCGTCTTCGCGTTCGGCGACAGGACGGAGGATGTCACCGACCAGGAGTGGCAACTCGTGATCGATATCAACCAAACCGGGGTGTGGCACACGGCCAAGGCGGCGATCCCGCACCTGATCGAACAGGGCACCGGTGGTTCGATGATCCTCACGAGCTCGACGGCCGGTCTGAAGGGCACGCCGAACGTCGCCGCGTACACCGCGAGCAAGCACGCCGTGGTCGGCATCATGCGCACCCTGGCGCTGGAACTGGCACCGCACTCGATCAGGGTGAACACGGTGCATCCGACCGGCGTCGCGACGGACATGATCCTCAACGAGGCAACGTTCAGGCTGTTCCTGCCCGACGTCGAGCATCCGACGAGGGAGCAGGCCGCCGCCGTGTTCGAGTCGACGAACGCGCTGCCCGTCCCCTGGGTGGAGCCGGTGGACATCTCCAACGCCGTCCTGTTCCTCGCCTCCGACGAGGCGCGGTACGTGACCGGGACGGAGTTGAAGATCGACGCCGGATACACGATCAAATAGTGCAGGGCGCGGTCGGGGCGCGAGGAGGAGCACCGTGCGGGTAGATGTGACAGAGACGAGGACGAGGGTCGCCGCCCATCTGGTCGGCAGGGAGCGGGAGCTTGAGCTCACCCTCGCGGCCATCGCGGCCGGGCGGGACATCCTGCTCGAGGGGCCCCCTGGCACGAGCAAGACGACGATGCTCAAGGCGATCACCGAGGAGTGGGGCATCCCGCTCTTCTTCGTCGAGGGGAACGCCGATCTGACGCCGGCGAAGCTCATCGGCCACAACAATCCGGCGCGGGTGCTCAAGGAGGACTACAGCGCGGACAACTTCGTGGCCGGACCGCTCGTCGACGCCATGGTCGCCGGCGGTTTCCTCTACATCGAGGAGTTCAATCGCGCGCCGGAGGACACGCTCAACGCCCTGCTGACCGCGATGGCCGATCGCTCCATCGCCGTGCCCCGCGTCGGCAGCTTCACCGCCCTACCCACCTTCCGGGTCATCGCGTCGATGAACCCCTACGACAACGTCGGCACCACCCGCCTCTCGACGAGCGTGTCCGACCGGCTGAACCGGCTGGCGATCGATTACCAGAGCGGGCCGGCCGAGGAGGGCATCGTCGCCCTGCGCACGGGGGCCGACGGCCCGCTCGGCGAGCGGCTTATCGCCGACGCGGTGGCCGTCACCCGCGCCACCCGCAGACATCCGGATGTGCGCCAGGGCAGCAGCGTCCGCGGGGCGATCGACTGCGTGCTGGTCGCCCAGCAGCTCGCCGTCCTGCGGAGGATCACGGACCCGGACGACGCGGGGTACCCGGAGCTGTGCTTCGACGCGATGATCGTGGCGCTGTCCGGGCGCATCCGTCTCGACGAGGCGGCAGGCGTCACCCCGGAGCAGGTGCTGCGGGAGATCTGGGAGGACCGCTTCGTCCTGGACCCGGCGAGGGCCCAGCCGGGCTGAAGGGAGGTCGAGGCCGACTCGCCCATTCGCAACGAGCCTCGACGGGATCGCTCGCAGCGCCGACCGCTCCGGCGCATCCCGAAGCGGCTGGAGGAGGAGCCGACCCTGTTCGAGCCCTCGCCGGGACGCGGCGGGCTGGTGCTGCGGGTCAAGGACGACGGTCGCGGCAAGGCCGGTGCGCGACCGCCGGGCGGCACCGCGACCGGGGTCACCGACGAGACGGGGGAGCTCGTCGCCGAAGACCTCGACGTGATCGCGCCGGATCCGGTCGTGCGCGCCAGGGCGGCCGAGATCATGGCGAGGCTGGCGATCCCGCGGCCGCGAAGGGACTCCCTGATCGATCGCGGGCCCGGCACCCTCGCCAGCCTGCCCTTTCGGGCCGGCTCCGACGACATCGACCTGGACAGGACCCTCGAGGTGCTCGCCACCACACCGTTCCCCGAGGAGGAGGACATCATCGTGCGCGACCGGGTGCGCACGAGGAGGTCCGTCGTGCTCGCGGTGGACGTCTCCGGGTCGATGAAGGGCGACAGGGTGCAGACGGCGGCGGCGACCGTCGGCGCCCTCTCGGCGGAGCTGAGAGACGACGCGCTCGGCGTGATCGCGTTCTGGTCGGACGCGGCGGTGCTGCTCGAGCTCGGCGCACGGGTCGTCCCGGCCGAGCTCCTCGACACGATGCTGCGGATGCCCGCGCGGGGCCTGACCAACCTTGCGTTTCCGCTGACGATCGCCGCCGAACAACTGGCGCGCATCCCCGCCCGCGACGCGCGGGTCATCCTGCTCTCCGACTGCGTGCACAACGCGGGCCCTGACCCGCGGGAGATCGCCGCCCGGCTGCCGAGACTCGACGTGCTCATCGACGTCAGCGGGGAGAAGGACGTCGAGCTCGGCAGGGAGCTGGCTCAGGTCGGGAGGGGGACGGCTCAGCTGGTGCGGACCTATCGGGATGTCGCGCCCGCCCTCGGCCGCGTGTTCGGGGGCGGATGACGGCCATCGACGATCCGGACCCTTCCATTTGGCACCCGGTGCAATTAAGGTCGAAGGAGTCGCAGTTGTGGGGGATATCAGCCATCCTCGCGGCGCGGAACCGCTCGCGGGGCTTCACGAAAGAGGAGAACTCAATGGCGAAAAATGCATGGTTCGAGACCGTGGCCGAGGCTCAGCGCAGAGCGAAGAGGCGTCTGCCATCCTCCGTCTACGGCGCGCTGGTCGCCGGCTCCGAGCGGGGCCTGACCGTCGAGGACAACATGGCGGCGTTCGGTGAACTGGGCTTCGCACCGCACGTGGCGGGACACAAGCCAGAGCGCGACCTGTCGACGACCGTCATGGGCATCCCGATCTCGCTGCCGGTCATCATCTCTCCCACCGGCGTGCAGGCGGTGCACCCCGATGGGGAGGTGGCCGTCGCCCGCGCGGCGGCCAATCGGGGCACGATCATGGGCCTCAGCTCCTTCGCCAGCAAGTCCGTCGAGGAGGTGGGCGCGGCGAACCAGAACCTGTTCTTCCAGATGTACTGGACGGGCACCCGCGAGGCCATGGTGCAGCGGATGGAGCGCGCCCGCGCCGCGGGGGCCAAGGGCCTCATCGCGACCCTCGACTGGTCCTTCTCCAACGGACGGGACTGGGGCAGCCCGACGATCCCCGACACGATGAGCCTCAAGACGATGATCTCCTTCGCGCCGAACGTCCTGCCGCATCCGAAATGGCTGTGGGCCTTCGCGAAGGCCGGGCACGTGCCCGACCTGACCACGCCGAACCTGGCCGCCCCCGGCGGGCAGGCACCGACCTTCTTCGGCGCCTACTACGAGTGGATGCAGACCCCGCCGCCCACCTGGGAGGACGTGGCCTGGCTGCGGAAGGAATGGGGAGGCCCGTTCATGCTCAAGGGGGTCACCAGGATCGACGACGCCAAGCGGGCGATCGACGCCGGGGTGACCGCGATCTCCGTCTCCAATCACGGAGGCAACAACCTGGACGGCACGCCGGCGACCATCAGGGTGCTCCAGTCGGTGGCGCAGACGGTGAACGACCAGATCGAGATCGTCCTCGATGGCGGCGTCCGACGCGGAGGGGACGTCGCGAAGGCGCTGGCGCTCGGCGCCCGCGCCGTGATGATCGGCCGGGCCTACCTCTGGGGGCTGGCCGCCAACGGCCAGGCGGGCGTCGAGAACGTGCTGGACATCCTGCGCGGAGGGCTCGACTCCGCGGTGCTCGGCCTCGGCCACTCCTCGATCCACGAGCTGTCGCCGGAGGACCTGTACATCCCGCCGACCTTCTCGCGCACGCTCGGAGCGACTCCGACCGCCCGGTCGACCGCGAAGGCGGGAAGCAGGGCCCCGGCCAGGTCCGCCGCCGCGCGATAGGACCCGCGACACCAGCGAGAGGAGCCGCAACCGGTGAAACACCTGCTGGCGGATGCCACCTGGCCGACGGTCCCGACCGCGCCGTTGGTGCTCGTCCCGCTCGGATCGACGGAACAGCACGGCCCGCACCTGCCGTTCTCCACCGACAGCGCCATCGCAACCGCCGTGGCGCTTCGGATCGCCGATCGACTGCGGGATCGGGGACCCGTGGTCGTCGCGCCCACCATTCCCTACGGGGCGAGCGGCGAGCATCAGTCCTTCGACGGCACGATCTCCATCGGCCACGAGGCCCTCGGCGCGGTCGTCGTCGAGCTCGTCCGGTCGCTGTCGACCTGGGCGGCGCGTGTGGTCCTGGTCAACGGTCACGGCGGCAATCTCGCCACCCTGGCACGCGCGGTCCCCCGGCTGATCGCGGAGCGGCATCGGGTCGCCTGGCTGCCGTGCACGGTACCGGAGGGCGATGCTCACGCCGGGCTCACCGAGACCTCGATTATGCTGCTGCTCTCCCCGCATGACGTGGACATGTCGCTCGCGAGCCCCGGTAATGTCACTCCCGTGACGGAGCTGCTGACGCGGATGCGCGCGGGCGGGGTGCGGGCGGTCGCCCCGACGGGGGTGCTCGGGGATCCCACCGGAGCGAGCGAGGAGCGGGGCGCGGAGCTCCTCCGACTGATGGTCGACAGCGCGGTGCGGAGGATCGACAAGGGCTCGCCCGACGATCGTGGCTGCCTGCGGGACCCGGGCCGCGACGGGAGCCTCCGGTGACCCCGACCGCTTCGCCGCTGTCCGCCCCACCGCTGTCCGCCCCGCCGCCACCGTCGCTGCCCGATGGTTTCACGGTCCTTCTCGGCCGCCGGGTGCGGATCGCCGACGGCGGACGCGCCCTCGTCGGCGGATCGCCGACCCGCGTCCTCTACCTGACTCCCGCGGGCGCCGCGCTGATCGTCGACCGCCGGATCAGGGTCACGGATGCGGCCAGCCGCGGCCTCGCCGACCGGCTCCTGGAGGCCGGGATGGCCGATCCGGTGCTCGAGACGCTGCCGACGGTCGACGAGGCGGACGTGACCTTCGTCGTACCGGTCTTCGGCCGGCCGGCCGCGCTCGACCGGCTGCTCACGAGCATCGGCGCGGACAGCACCGTGATCGTCGTGGACGACGTCTCCCCCGATCGGGCCGAGATCATGGACGTGGCCGCCGCGCACGGGGCGAGGTTCCTGCCGCTCGACGTCAACGGCGGTCCAGCGAGGGCGCGCAACGAGGGGCTGAGGCAGGTGACGACGCCGTTCGTCGCCTTCGTCGACTCGGACATCGTGGTGGATCGGGGGGCGACCTCGGTCCTGCTCAGGCACTTCGCCGATCCACGCGTCGCCGTGGCGGCACCGCGTGTGCTCGGCCTGCGCGGCGAGACCGGCCTCAACTGGATCGGCCGCTACGAGGAGGCTAGATCCTCGCTGGACCTCGGCATCCATCCGGCGACCGTTCGCCCCCGCTCCCCGGTCTCCTGGGTGCCCGGGGCCTTCCTCGTCGCCCGCGTCGACGCCATCGGCGAGGGCTTCAGCGCCGAGATGCGCGAGGGCGAGGACGTCGACTTCGTCTGGCGGCTCGCCGAGCGGGGCTGGCGCATCCGTTTCGAGCCGGAGGCCACCGTGTGGCACGAGCACCGGCAGACGGTGCGCGACTGGCTGGGCCGCAAGGCCTTCTACGGCAGCTCGGCGCATCCGCTCTCCGTCCGCCATCCCAAGGACATCGCACCGGCCGTGTTCTCGCCGTGGACCCTGGGCGTCAGCGCGGCGCTGCTCGCCCAGCGCCGCTGGTCGATCCCGGTCGCGCTCGGCATCTCGGCCGCGGCGGCCTGGCGGATCGCCCGCAGGCTGGGGCGGAGCGAGCATCCGGCGCGGGTGAGCATCCGCCTCACCTCCGCGGGTGTGCTGGCCGCGATCTCGCAGACCATGGCCCTGTTCGTGCGTCACTGGTGGCCGGCCACGGTGCTCGCCGCCGTCTTCTCGCGCCGGGCACGACGGGCGCTCATCGCCTCGAGCCTGCTCGACGCCGCGCTCGAATACCGTCGGACCCGGCCGGACCTCGACCCCGTGCGGTTCGCCGTGGCCAGGCGGCTGGACGACCTGGCCTACGGGGCCGGCGTCTGGTTCAGCGCCCTCAGAGGGAGGTCGGTTCGGGCGCTGCTGCCGGACGTGCGGCGGCGCGGGTAACGGGGCCGCCATCGAGGCCGGCGACGATGGCGGCGGCGATGGCCTCGAGTTGCAGCACCTGCTCCCCGGAGAGCAGGGAGAAGGCCTTCGCCCGCACCTCGCTCGCCTGCACGGGCGAGACGGTGCGCACCGAGCGGATGCCCGCATCCGTGAGCTCGACGAACTGCACCCGGCGATCCTCCGTCGACCTGCTGCGCCGCACCCAGCCGGAGCGCTCCATGCTCGTGACGGCGTGGGCCAGGCGGCTGAGCGAATAGCGCAGCCTTGCGGCCAGCTCGCTCATCGTCAGGCGCCGGCCGGGCGTCTCGTAGAGCACGACGAGCACCTGGTAGTAGGCGTGCGGCATGCCGCCGTCGCGCTGGGACTGCCGGTCGAGCGCGCCCTCGAGCACGACGACCGCCGTCATGAGCGATCGCCAGGCCCGTCTCTGCGCATCCGTCGACTCGGTCATGTCTCGACCATACCGGGAATAGTTGAGAACTCAACTAAGTTGTGGTGGGCATGACATCCACCGACCTGCTGGCGGCCGACACGACGATGGGGGCGGTCACCCTCCTCGTCGCCGACCTCGAGGCCATGACCACCTACTATCGCGACGCCGTCACGCTGACCCCGCTGAGCGCGACCGCGGACACCGTGACCCTCGGACGCGGGACGACTCCCGTCGTCGTCCTGCAGCATTCGCCCGGACTCGTCCACGCCTCGCCGCGCGACGCCGGGCTCTTCCACACGGCCATCCTGTTCGACAGCGAGGAGGCCCTCGCCGCCGCCGTCTACTCGGTCGCGACGAAGCATCCCGGCAGCTTCACCGGGAGCTCCGACCACCTCGTCAGCCGCGCCTTCTACTTCACCGACCCGGAGGGCAACGGCGTCGAACTGTACTGGGACCGCGACCGCACCCGATGGAGCTGGGTCCACGGGCAGGTGGAGATGTCGACGCTCTTCCTCGACCCGAACGCCTTCCTCAGGGAGCACCTCACCGAGAGGGCGGTCGAGGCGCCCGGCTTCGGCGCGGCCGTCGTCGGGCACGTGCATCTCTCGGTGGGAGACGTCGCAACGGCCAAGGAGTTCTACGTGGACCGCCTCGGCTTCGAGCAGACCATGGCCGTTCCCGGCTCCGCGCTGTTCGTGAGCGCGGGCGGCTACCACCATCACATGGCGATGAACACCTGGAACAGCGCAGGCGCCGGACGCCGCTCCCGCACCCTGGGGCTCGGCCGGGTGGACATCGTGGTGCCGAGCGACGACGACCTGGGCGCCCTGGACGAACGGATGCGCCACTACGGTCTCAGCACCCGCGACGACGGGCGGACCCTCCGCTTCGACGATCCGTGGGCCAACCTCATCCAGGTGACCTCCGCGGGCCTCTAGCGTCGTGCGGTGATTAGCCTGTGAGGGTGATCCTCACCAGCGTCGCCGCCGCGGCCGCCCTCATCCGGGACGCCGCCGGCCCTGCCGCGGGGCGCGCATCCCGTCGCCTCGTCGTCGGCCTCGTCGGCGCGCCGGGGGCGGGGAAGTCGACCGCCGCGCGCCAGCTCGTCGAGGCCCTCGGGCCGTCCGCCGCCCTCGTCGGCATGGACGGCTGGCACCTGCCGCAGTCCCGGCTCGTCGAGCTCGGGCGCCGGAACCGCATGGGCGCCTCGGACACCTTCGACGTCGACGGCTTCGTGACCGCCCTCGCCGCGATCCGAAATGACGGAGAAACGGTCAGCGTGCCCGGCTTCGACCGCGAGATCGAGGAGCCGGTGCCGGATGCGTTCGCGATAACTCCGTCATTTCGGAACATCGTGGTGGAGGGGAACTACCTGCTGCACGACGCGGGCGGCTGGGAAGGGGTCGCGCCCCTGCTCGATCTGAGCCTGTTCGTGCGCCTGGATCGGGACATCCGGATGCGTCGCCTCGTCGAGCGTCACGTGCGCTTCGGCAAGACCCCGGATGCCGCGGCCGCCTGGGCGAACGGCCCGGACGAGGCCAACGCCCGGCTGGTCGAGGCGACGGAGAGCCGCGCCGACCACATCCTGGATCTCGGCTAGGAGATCGGCTTCCTGCGCTCGCGCGGGGAGCGGCGCCTCTCGAACTCCTGGGTCTTCGCCCGTTCGGGGAAGTCGATGCCCGGAACCGGCTCGATCGGGTCGTTCCACTGCTTGAGGATCGACCAGGCGACCGCCGCCGACGGGACGGAGAGCAGGGTGCCGACGATCCCCCCGAGCACCGTGCCCGCGGTCAGGGCCAGCAGCACGACGAGGCCGTGCAGCTTGAGCGATCGACCGAGAACGACGGGCGAGAGGAAGTTGCCCTCGAGCTGCTGCACGAGGATGACCACGATGACGACCCAGATCGCCGCCGTCAGGTCGACGGTCACGAGGGTGACCAGCCCCGCGATGATGCCGGCGGCGGTCGCTCCGACGAGGGGGATGAAGGCCGCGACGAAGATGACGATCGCGAGCGGGATGGCCAGGGGTACCCGGAGGATGACCATGGCCACCCCGATGCAGACGGCGTCGACGAAGGCCACGATCGAGGTCCCGCGCACGTAGCCGCCGAGCGACTGGACCGCGCTGTCGCCCGCGCGGCGCAGCTTGGCGTGCATGACCGGCTTGAACGGCGTGATCAGGAAGGCCCAGATGGCCGGACCGTCCTTCATGAAGTAGAAGAGCACGATCAGGGCGAGCACGATCCCGGTGATGAGCTCGATCGCGACCCCGACGCCGGCCAGGGCGCCCGAGCCGAACTGGGCGCTCGTCACGAAGTCGACGAGGGCCTTCTGCACGTTGTCGATCTGGGCCTTGCCGATGTCGATGGGGCCGTTCTGGATGAAGTCGCTGACGGCGTCGATGCCGCGGACCACGGACTTCTGCAGGCTGGAGAACTGCGACTCCACCCCCATGACCGCGACCGTGATGACCCCGCCGAAGACGACGACACCCAGCAGCAGCGAGATGATCGCGGCGATGAGGCGCGGCATCACCCGCTCGAGCAGACGCACCACCGGACGAAGCGCCGAGGCGAGGATCAGCGCGATGAGCACGGGGATGACCACCACCTGCAGCTTCACCGCCGCCCAGACGATGAGCACCACGACGATGAGCACGATGAGCACCTGGCCGCAGCGCGTGGCGAGGCGCCCGAGGACATCCGTCCAGAGCGCGGCTGGGCTGCGGGTCGTGATCGCGGTCTCGGTCACCGGCGTGGCTTTTCTGGACATATTCCGAAACAGTACAACCCCTCGCGTCTGCGCCGCAGGGCTTGCGCCGCGCCGAGATCCGTGCCGCACCCGCCTCGGCTAGACTTGGGGCATCCACCCGCAGGCAACCTCGTTGGAGTATTCGGTGTCCACAATCGTCGTCGAGGTCATGCCCAAGGCCGAACTGCTCGACCCCCAGGGCAAGGCCGTCGCCGGGGCGCTCGCCCGGCTGGGCAAGACCGGTTTCACCGGCGTGCGCATCGGCAAGCGCTTCGAGCTGACCGTCGACGGCGAGGTCACGGATGCGCTGCTCGGCGAGGTCACCGAGCTCGCGGGCGACATGTTCTCCAACTCCGTCATCGAAGACGTCGTCTCGATCACGGTCGTGCCATGACCCGGATCGGCGTCGTCACCTTCCCCGGTTCCCTGGACGACCGCGACGCCCAGCGCGCGGTGCGCCTCGCCGGCGGCGAGCCCGTCGCCCTCTGGCACGGCGACCACGACCTGCACGGCGTCGACGCGATCGTGCTGCCCGGCGGTTTCAGCTACGGCGACTACCTGCGCTGCGGCGCCATCGCGAGCTTCTCGCCCATCATGGCCGAGGTGATCGCCGCGGCCGATCGCGGGGTGCCCGTGCTCGGCATCTGCAACGGGTTCCAGATGCTCACCGAGGCGCACCTGCTGCCGGGCGGCCTCATCCGCAACGACCACGGCAGCTTCATCTGCCGAGACCAGCGTCTCCGGGTCGAGAACGCCGACACGGTCTGGACCAACGGCTTCGAGCCCGGCGCCGAGATCGTCATCCCGCTCAAGAACGGCGAGGGCGGTTTCATCGCCGGCGCCGAGACGATCAACCGGCTCGAGGGCGAGGGCCGGGTGGTCTTCCGCTATCTCGAGGTGAACCCGAACGGGTCCGTCAACGACATCGCCGGCATCACCAACGAGCGCGGAAACGTCGTCGGGCTGATGCCGCATCCCGAGCACGCGGCGGAGGAGGGCTTCGGCCCGGACACCTCGGCCGCGATGCGCAACGGCACGGACGGGCTCACCGTCTTCACCAGCGCGATCCGGGCGCTCGTCTCCGCCTAGTCCTTCTCCCCGGCATCCTGGGCCTCCGGTCGCTGGATGGGGACGGCGGCGGTGAACTGGCTCGCGCGCTCCTCGGCCTCCGGGTTGCCGGTGAACAGGCCGCCCGTGTCCGCGCGCTGGTCGCTCGCCTTCCGACGCGCCCGCGGCTGCTCCTCGACCGTCTGGATCCGCGTGCGGGGGATCGCGGCGGGATCCTTCTCGTGCAGCCACTCCACCATCTCCTCGCGGACGAAGCAGCGCAGGTCGAAGAGGGTCGGCGCGTCGACCGCGGTGACCAGGATGCGCACGTGCACGAAGCCGCCGACGGCATCCGTCACCTGCAGCACCGACGCGCGCTTGTCCCAGAGCGGCGTGCGGCCGAGGATCTCCTCGAGCTTCTCGCGCATCAGCGAGGGGCTGACCCGCCAGTCGAGGTCGAAGTCCACCGATCCCAGCAGCTCGCTCGAGTGCCTCGTCCAGTTCTCGAAGGGCGTCGTGGTGAAGTAGGTCGACGGCAGCACGAGCCGGCGATCGTCCCAGATGTGCACGACCACGTAGGTGAGGGTGATCTCCTCGATGCGGCCCCATTCCTCCTCGGCGATCACCACGTCGTCGACGCGGATCGCGCCGCTGAAGGCGAGCTGCACGCCCGCGAAGACGTTGCTGAGGGTCGACTGCGCGGCGAGGCCTGCGACGATGCTGACCACGCCCGCGGAGGCGAGCACGCTGGCGCCGACCGCCTGCACGCCGGGGAAGGTGAGCAGGATCGCGGCGAGGCCGATGATGGCGATGATCACCGCGGCGAGGCGGCGCACGATCAGGATCTGGGTCTGCGCACGCCTGGCGAGCTTGTTGTCCGCGACATCCACCCGATACCGGGATGTCGCCAGCCCGAGGCTGAAGCTGACGAAGGTGACCAGGAACCAGGTGCTGGCGGCGATCGTGACGATAAGGAACAGGTGGTGGACGCTGCCGTCCAGGCCCGTGCCTGCGGGGAAGGCGAAGGCGCCTGCGATCCACACCCCGACGACGTAAACGAGCAGACGGAACGGATGCCGCGCCTGGCTGACCAGCCCCCGCGCCCACTCCTCGCGTCTCGCCGCCGCCCGGAAGATCAACGAGGTCACGATGACGACCAGGGTCGCGGCGACGAGCGCGATGACGACCGCGACGCCGAGACCAAACCACGATTTCCACTCGAACACGAAGACCTCCTTCTTGTCGCTGTGACTCAAGGCTAGCGAGAGGCGCCTTGGCGTCCGGTTGGTGCCCCGCATCCGTCCGCGCCCGGCCGGTCGGTGCGCCGGCCGAGCCCACCCGCGGCCCGATAGAATTGCCCCATCAGGAGCCCAACGATCCAGGAGCCCTTTCCCACGTGACCTCTCCCACCGTCTCCGTCGCCGACACCGTCTCAAACGCCGCCGCCACCCCCGATCGCGAGCAGCCGTACGCGGCCCTCGGCCTCAAGGAGGACGAGTACCTCCGCATCCGCGAGATCCTCGGCCGCCGCCCCACGAGCGGCGAGCTCGCGATGTACTCCGTCATGTGGAGCGAGCACTGCTCCTACAAGAGCTCGAAGAACTACCTGCGCCAGTTCGGCTCCAAGACGACGGAGAAGATGCGCAGGAACCTCATGGTCGGCATGGGCGAGAACGCCGGCGTGGTGGATGTCGGTCAGGGCTGGGCGGTCACCTTCAAGATCGAGAGCCACAACCATCCGTCGTACATCGAGCCGTTCCAGGGCGCCGCGACCGGCGTCGGCGGCATCGTTCGCGACATTATCTCCATGGGCGCCCGTCCCGTCGCGGTGATGGATGCGCTCCGCTTCGGCGCCATCGACGATCCGGACACCGCACGGGTCGTCCACGGGGTCGTCGCCGGCATCTCCTTCTACGGCAACTGCCTCGGACTGCCGAACATCGGCGGCGAGACCTGGTTCGATCCGGTGTATCAGGCGAACCCGCTCGTCAACGCGCTCGCGGTCGGTGTGCTCCGGCACGAGGACCTGCACCTGGCGAACGCCCGCGGCGTGGGCAACAAGGTGGTCCTCTTCGGGGCTCGTACCGGCGGCGACGGCATCGGCGGCGCATCCATTCTCGCCTCGGACTCCTTCTCCGCCGGTGGCCCGACCAAGCGCCCGGCCGTCCAGGTCGGCGATCCCTTCGCCGAGAAGGTGCTCATCGAGTGCTGTCTCGAGCTGTTCAGCCAGGAGCTCGTCGAGGGCATCCAGGACCTCGGGGCTGCGGGCATCAGCTGCGCCACCAGCGAGCTCGCCTCCAACGGCGACGGCGGGATGTTCATCGAGCTCGAGAAGGTGCTGCTGCGCGACCCCACCCTCACCGCCGAGGAGATCCTCATGTCGGAGAGCCAGGAGCGCATGATGGCGATCGTCACCCCGGAGAAGCTCGAGGGCTTCCTCCGGGTGGTGGAGAAATGGGACGTCGAGACCTCGGTTCTCGGCGAGGTGACCGACACCGGCCGGCTGATCATCAACTGGCACGGCGAGGAGATCGTCAACGTCGAGCCGCGGACCGTCGCCGTCGACGGCCCGGTGTACGACCGGCCGGTCGCCTATCCGGACTGGATCGACGCGCTCCAGCGCCACTCGGCATCCGAGCTGTCCCGCACGACGGACGACAACGAGCTCAGGGCGCAGGCCACCGCGCTGCTCGGCAGCGCCAACCTCGCCTCCAAGGACTGGGTCACCAACCAGTACGACCGCTACGTGCTCGGTAACACCGCGCTCAGCTTCCCCGACGACGGCGGCATGATCCGCGTCGACGAGGAATCCGGCCTCGGATTCGCCATCGCCATCGACGCGAACGGACGCTACAGCCAGCTCGACCCGCGCCAGGGCGCCCGGCTGGCCCTCGCGGAGGCCTTCCGCAACGTCGCGATGACGGGGGCGACCCCGGTCGCCGTGAGCGACTGCCTGAACTTCGGCTCGCCGGAGAACCCCGAGGTCATGTGGCAGTTCTCGCAGGCCGTCGAGGGCCTCGCCGACGGCTGCCTGGAGCTGGAGATCCCCGTCACCGGCGGCAACGTCAGCTTCTACAACCAGACCGGGGATGTGCCGATCCATCCGACGCCGGTGGTCGCCGTCCTCGGTGTGATCGACGACGTGGCCGATCGCATCCCCTCCGGCTGGCAGGACGAGGGCAACAACATCTACCTGCTCGGGACGACCCGGGACGAGCTCGACGGCTCTGCCTGGGCCGGCGTCGTCCACGATCACCTGGGCGGGCATCCTCCCGTCGTCGATTTCGCGGAGGAGCAGGCTCTCGCCGGGCTCATCCGGGCCGGATCGGAGCAGAACATCATTGCCTCGGCGCACGACCTGTCGGACGGCGGGCTCATCCAGGCGATCTCGGAGTCGGTGCTGCGGTTCGGCATCGGCGCGCGGGTCTGGATCGGCGAGGTCATGGAGCGGGACGGGGTCGACGCCACCGCCGCTCTCTTCGGCGAGTCGACCGCCCGCGCGATCGTCTCCGTACCCCGTGAGGACGACGTGCGCTTCATGGGCCTGTGCGAGGGGCGCGGCGTGCCCGTGCTGCGCATCGGGGTGACGGATGCCGGCGGCGCCCTCGAGCTGCAGGACCGCTTCACGATCACTCTCGACGAGCTGCGGGCGACCCATCGTGGCACCCTCGCGGAGCACTTCGGCCCGGTCGTCGGCGGCTGACCGCTGCCAGCCCCTGCCTGCCTGCCTGTCTGCCTGCCTGTCTGTCTGTCTGCCACCCCACTCACCTCCACCCCCAGAGTTCCCACTCGCCTGTCACGAACTGCTCACCACTGGCCCGCACAGAGCCGTTCGTGACAGGCGATCGCCCGGCTGCCGGCGCCTGTGGATGATCTGCCGCCGGTGCTCGGTTCGCCGGGCATACTCCTCCGATGCCCCATCGCCGCGCGCTCCCGCCATCGCTCCTCGGCCGTCCCTTCGGCCTGGCCGAGGCCATCGAGTTGGGTGTGGGAGTCGGCCGGCTGAGGGGTGACGACCTGTCCCGTCCCTTCCGGGCGGTGCGGATGCCGCATTCCACCGTCGCGACCGTCGATGCCCTCGCCCATGCCTACGCGACGCGGATGCCGCCCCATCACTTCTTCAGTCACTGGACGGCCGCGGAGCTGCTGGGACTCAGGCTCCCGGAGGGGCGTGTTCCCGGCGGGCTCGACGTCGCGGTGGTGCAGCCGAACCGGGCACCCCGCCTGCCGGGTGTGCGCGGCCATCAGCTATTGAGAGGCGCGCGAACCGTCGTCCTCCCGAACGGGCTGCGCGTCAGCCATCCGGTCGAGGTCTGGTGTCAGCTGGCCGCAGAGCTGGGGCACGACGACCTCGTCGTCCTTGGCGACGGGCTCGTTCGGCGGCAGCGACCCTTCGCAACGATGGATGACCTGATCGAGGCGATCGACGCCTGGGGGCACCGTCCAGGGGTCGCCGCATTGCGCGCCGCCGTC
>NZ_DASWPB010000199.1:0-1728 GCF_036404185.1 Lacisediminihabitans sp.
ACCGGCCTCGATGAGCTGGGCGCCGATGGCCGCGATCATGGCGCCGTTGTCGGTGCACAGCGACAGCGGGGGGATCCGCAGAGCGATGCCCTCGGCCGCACAGCGCTCCGTGGCGACCTCCCGCACGCGCGCGTTCGCCACCACCCCGCCGCCGAGGAGCAGCCGCTGGATCCCGAATTCCCGGCAGGCGTTGATCGCCTTCGTAAGCAGCACATCGGTGACCGCCTCGCGGAAGCTCGCCGCGACATCCGCGATCGGCACCTCCTGCCCGGCGTCCCTGCGCTGCTCCACCCAGCGGGCGACGGCGGTCTTCAGCCCGGAGAAGGAGAAGTCGTACCGATGGTGTTCGAGGTCCTTCGGGAGGGTGAGCCCCCTCGGGAAGCGGATGGCCGCCGGATCCCCGCCGATCGCGGCGCGGTCGATCTCCGGGCCGCCCGGATAGGGCAGGCCGAGCAGACGGGCGACCTTGTCGAAGGCCTCGCCCGCCGCATCGTCGATCGTCTCCCCGAGCAGTTCGACGTCGGAGACGAGGTCGCGCACGAGCAGGAGCGAGGTATGCCCGCCGGAGACCAGGAGGGCGATGGTGGGAAGCTCGATCGCGCTGCCGTCCTCGCGCAGAACGTCGGCGCCGACGTGCCCGACGAGGTGGTTGACCGCGTAGAGCGGTTTGTCGAGGGCGACGGCGAGCGCCTTGGCCGCGCCGATCCCGACCATGAGAGCGCCGGAGAGCCCCGGCCCGCTCGTGACCGCGATCGCGTCGAGCTCCTGCAGGGTCACCCCTGCCTCGGCGAGCGCGGCGGTGATCGAGGGCGTCAGCGCCTCCAGGTGGGCGCGGGCGGCGATCTCCGGCACCACCCCGCCGTACCTGGCGTGCTCGTCCATGGAGGAGGCGATGACGTTGGCGAGCAGCGTCCTGCCGCGCACGATGCCGATCCCGGTCTCGTCGCAGCTCGTCTCGATGCCGAGGACCAGCGCACCGTGCGCGTCGGCCCCCGAGGGTGTCACCCCGACCGCGGGCCTCAGGCGCGGTTCGGGGACGGCGAGCCGCATGACGTTCGCGTCCACGCCGTCCGGCTGGTAATACCCCACCCTGACGGCGATCTGCTGGAAACCGAGCGTCTCGTACAGGTGCTGCGCGCCGGGATTGTCGGCGCGCACCTCCAGGAATACCTCCTCGACCCCGCGGCTGCGCGCTTCGGCGATCAGCGACTGCATGAGGGTCCTGCCGAGCCCGCTGCGCCTGGCGACCTCGGCGACCGCGATGGTCTGGATGTCCGCCTCGCGGGCGCCCCGCGGGGCGAAGAGCCCGGCGTATCCGTCGATCACGCCGGGGAAGCCCTCCCTCTCGGCGACGAGGTAGTAGCAGTGGACGCTGGCCAGGTCGCTCAGCATGGCCTCGTCCGACCAGGCATCCGTGCCGAAGGTGCCGGTCTCGAGCTCCATGATCGAGGCGAGGTCCGTCTCTCGCGCGCGCCGGAGCATCCAGTTCATCGGCTCACCCGCTTGGGTCCCGCGGACACGGTGACGTCCGGGGAGCGGAGGTAGAGCGGCGTCGGCCCCACGAACTCGCGGTGGTGCAGGAACAGTCCCTCGGCGAGCAGACCGACGGACGAGGCGGAGACCTCCTCCGCATCGAGCCGCAGGTATCCGGCGGCGCCGTCGACGACGGCGCTCAGCTCGTCCGGCCTGGCGAGCCCGGGACCCGCCGCTCGGACGGGAAGCCCCTCG
>NZ_DASWPB010000200.1:0-8069 GCF_036404185.1 Lacisediminihabitans sp.
AATCCGCTCGAGCGCACGGTCAAATGACCACCCGGCGAACAACGAAAGGAAACCCCTGTGACACCGCGTTCCGACGCACAGAATGAGGACATCGTGCTCGACGAGAGCGCCTTGGCCGACCCCGTGTGGAGCGCCATGGTCGGGGCGCAACGCCGCCTGGCCGTCGTCGGCCCGACCGGCCTCGCCGGTCGCTTCGATCCGGCGGTGTCACCGTTCGCCGGGATCGCGGATGCCCGGGAGACCGGCGCGTGGGAGGAGCTCGCCGGCCTGGTCGGCGAGGCACCCTTCCTGCTGGTCGCCGACGAGGCCGCCGTGCCGCCCGGATGGTCGGTGGATGCGGTCACGGAGGTGAGCCAGATGGTGCTCGTCGATCCCGGCCGTGCGGCCGGGCATCGGGAACGCGTCCGGAACGACGTCCTTCTCCTCGGGGCCGGGGACGTCGGGGACATCGTCCGGCTGGTGGCGGCGGCGGAGCCGGGGCCGTTCGCCGAGCGGTCCGGGGAGATGGGGACCTACCTCGGCATCCGCGAGGACCAGAGGCTCGTCGCCATGGCCGGCCAGCGCCTCCGGCTGCCGGGCTGGCGGGAGATCAGCACGGTGTGCACGGCGGCGGAGTTCCGCGGGCGGGGCTACGCGGCGGCCCTCGTCGCCGAGCAGGTCCGCATCATCTCCGACAGTGGCGCGCGGTCGTTCCTCCACGTCCTCCCCGACAACCCGGCCGTTGCCCTGTACCGCCGCCTGGGCTTCGAGCCCCGCCGGACGGTCCGGGTGCTCGCGCTGCGCGCCCCGGCACACGACGGCCGATAATAGCGTCCCGTGCCGGTCAGGTGAAGATGATCGGCGTACCGGCTGGCAGGGCGGCGAGGGCGTGCGTCATCGCGGCGGAGACCCGAACGCATCCGTGAGACTTCCCGGTCGGATCCGGGTAGAAGTGCAGCGCGGTGAGCGCCGAGTTGCCACCGTATCCCGCCAGGGTCGCCGAGTGCGCGCCGGTCAACGAGATCGGGTTGCCCCGGGTGTAGGCGACCCGGGTGTCGATGTAGCTCGACTCGATGTAGGTGAAGGTCGCGGCGGGCGTCGGATCGTCCGGCGTGCCGAGGCGGGCGACCTCCGATGCGGACACCGCGCCGGAGGCCGACACGATCGAGACGGTGGAGGTCGTGTTGTCGACGATCACGGAGCGATCGACGGTGGTGAGGGTGAAATCCGCAGCCCGCGCCCAGGCGAAGGTGGAGCTGGGCGCCGGGATTCCCGGGCTCGGAACCGTCCTCCTCGACGGGGTCGAGACGAGGATCATGTCGCCGCTCACCCCGAACACGGCGACGGCGGTGGGGGTGTTCACGGTGAGCACCGTCGCGCCGAGGGCCGCGATGGGAGCGGCGTCCGGGGCGGGCGAGGAGTACAGCGCGACCAGAGGATCCTTCGGGGCCGCGATCTCCCACCGGTTGACGGGGGTCGTCATCGACGAGTCGAGCAGTTGGGGGATGACCGCGTCGTAGAAGGCCAGCGGAAGGGCGGCGAGCTGTTGCTGGCTCGGCTGTGCCGGAGCCGCCGGGGGAGGAGGGCTCTGGCTCGGGCTCGGAGCGACGGCCGCAACCGTCTCTACCGGTCGCGGCGGGGCGTCCGTGCCGGCGGAGACCACGACGACGACCGCCACGATGGCGACGATCGCGACGGCTGCTGCTGCGGAGACGATGCCGATCCGGAGGCGTCGCCGCGTGGGGGAGGTCTTCTGCACGGTCGTTCCAGTGTGGGTGCCGTGCGGGGCCGGGTCAACCCGAGGCCCGGCCCGCGCCCGTTGCGCTATCGCATCGAGCCATCCGGGACCAGGCGCGTCGCCAGGTACTCCGAATATCCGCCCGGCGCCCGACCTCGATGGCGGCCGGAGGTCATCACCTCCCCGGCGTCGCTGTGGACGATGCGCGCCCGCAGCTCTCTGAGCCGCTCCACGAGGCGCACGTCCTCGTGCTCCTCGAGCTCGGCGAAGCCGCCTGCGGCGAGGTAGAGGTCGGCCCTCACCCCGAGGTTGGCGCCGTGGACGTGCCCGTTGGGATGCCCCGAGACGTGGGTCGCCAGCCAGGCATCTCTCTGCGCCGCGCTGAGGTCGGCAAAATCCGGACGCACCGTGCCGACCATGACTCCCCCGTGGCGGCGGGCGATGTCGAGCTGGGCGAGGATCCAGTTCTCCGGAACGGCCGAGTCCGCGTCCGTGTTCGCGATCCAGGTGTTCGCGGGCGGAGAGCCGAGCTTCGCGAGGGCGTAACGGATGCCCGCCGCCCTGGCCGCGCCGACGTTCGCACCATCGAGCTCGAGCAGGTCGACACCCTCGAAGCCGGTCGCGATCTCCGCGGTCGCGTCCTGGCAGCGATCGGCGACCACCACGGTGAGGACGCGGGGTGCGGCCGATCCCCAGCGTGCCTCGGTCGCGGACACGGCGGCGGCGACGGACGCCAGGCAGCGAGCGATGAGCTCCTCCTCGTCGCGGGCGGGGATCACCACGGCGACCGCCCGGATCGCGCTCACGGGACGAGCCCGGTCTGCTCGGCCACCGAGCGCGGATCGTGGGAGAAGACGTCGAGCAGGAAGTCCTCCTCGATGTGCTGCACGATCCGCCGAAGCCGCGGGTGTCGCAGCGCGGCCGACTGCACCTCGTCCGCGCGCAGCGGGTAGTCCTTCACCGCGTGCCGCCAGTGGCACATCACGAGGATTCCCTCCGGCGTGAGCGTGTCGTCGATCCGGTCGAGGAGGTGGTTGAGGTCGGCCACGCTGAAGTAGTAGCCCACCTCGGACAGCAGGATGAGGTCGAAGTCCCCATCCGGGTAGCTCTCGCTCACGTCCATCCGCTCGATCGTCAGGTTCCGGCTCTCGTCCAGCCGTTCCCTGGCGCGATCGACGGCCGCCTGCGAGATGTCGACGGCGAGCAGGCGATCGCACCGCGGCGCGAGGCCCTCGGTGAGCATGCCGATGGAGCAGCCGATCTCGAAGGCCGAGGAGTAGCGCTCGCGGGTGAGCGCGGCCAGGGTCAGCGCCCGTTTGCGCGCCTCGTACCAGCGGGTCTCGAATCCCCACGGGTCGGGTCTGCGGGCGTAGGTGGCGTCGAAGTAGGCGCCCGGTATCGTCTCGCCGTCGCTGTGCTCCACGACGAACACCTCCGTTTCGCGATCGAAGTTCCTGAGGAACCCGGGATGCAGCATCGCCTCGTCCCCGGGAGAGCCGGACAGCGGCGACGTCTGCGAGGCGTGCAGCCCGACCGCCCTGCGCTTGGCGGCGACGGCCGATGGCGAAAGCGGCAGGGCGGTGAGGCGGTCCCAGGGGACGGCCACGTCATCGGGGGAGGCCCAGTGCCACATCCAGATCGGGTAGGCGATCAGGCGCAGCGAGTCCCGCCTCGCGATCTCCGCACAGATCTCACCGAGGACCCGGTGGTCGCGGTGTCCGTCGCCGGTCCACGGGGCGACGAGCAGCGTCGATGCCGACGCGTCACCGAGAACCAGGGCAAGGGCGTCCGCGATCTCCTCGCGGTGCTCTCTCACCCGCCCGTCGGGGAAATCGAGGAAGACCACGGGGCACGCGGGCGCGAGTGTCGCGACCGCGGCCTCCACCTCGGCTCTGCGGGTCGTTGCGAGCTCCCCCGCGGTGGTCGTCGGGGAATCGGGATGCGACGCCGACCCGTCGGTGACGATCACCACCCGCAGGCTCAGGCCGCGGGAGGCGCATTCGGCGAGGAGACCGCCAGCGCCGAGCGTCTCGTCGTCGGGATGAGCGGCGACCACGACGATCCTGGTGACCGCGGAGAGATCCAGCTCCGACAGCGTCGCGAGCCGCGGGTCGGCGGACCAGAGCTCGGCCGTCGTGCCCTCGGCCCGGCCGTCGAAGCTCACCACGGCGACCGCTCGTCCAGGACCAGGTCCCGGCCCAGGGAGGCCTCGTCCCTCTCGGCGTGGTGTTGACGCACGTAGAGCTCGAGGTCGGCGACCCGCTTGGCGTGGGCGGCGTCGAGGGCGAGCGGTGCCGGTCCGAGGGCGTGGCCAACGTGGCGGGCGATCTCCTCACAGGCGTTAGCGACGGTGGCGCGGACCCGCTTCGCAAGCATCCGCCCCTCCCGGCCCGTCGCCGAGCCGTCATCGACGAGGGCCGCGGCCTCCTCGAGCGCCCGCCGGGAGTCCTGAACGTGCCGGTCCACCGCGCCGAGGTGCATGAGCATCAGCGGATCCGGCTCTCCGACCCTCGCTGCGGCGAGAATCGTCCTGGCCAGGCCCACCGCGCCGCCGAACCAGCAGGCGGCCACGCCGATGCCGCCCCAGGAGAATCCCGGCCGGTCGAGATACCAGCCCGGCTCCCCGACGGGAATGGCGGGCACCGCGGAGAAGCGCACCGGCCCGCTCGGAATCTCGGTCAGCCCCCTGGCCTGCCAGGAACCGGCCTCGACATCGATGCCGGCGTGATGGAGATCGACGGCGAACAGCCGTCGTGCGCCGTCGTCGAGCCGTGCGGTGACGAGGGCCGCGTCGAGCTGCCCGGCGAGGGAGCACCAGGGCTTAACACCGTTCAGCAGCCAGCTATCCCCGCTCGCCGTCGCGGTCAGCGGGCTCCGGCCGCCCTCCGCGGCGAAGACACCCCAGGTGCGATCACCGCCGTCCGGCCACTCCGGGAACTCCGAGCGCTGCGCCTGGTCGAGGATGGCGGCGGCATCCAGGTGGGGCTCGATGGCCCGCGCCGCCCCGAGGTCGTGGGCGGCGATCGTCGCGAGGGCCTCCCAGAGGTCACGGGTGCTGCCGGTGCCCGGATGCCGCCCCCGCGCGCCCAGCAGGATGCCCAGCTCCAGCGCGGAGACCACGGAGTCCGGCATGCGTTCCCGCGCGAGCACCACGAGGGTGCCCACCGGCGGCGTGGGGGACGCGGACAGGGAGACGACTTCGGGTTCCGGGGACATCGACAGCCACAGTAGAGAGCGAACCCGATCTCGGTAAGCGGGTTGTGCATCCGGCACAGACGTGCTTAATACGCTCGACGGGGGAGAAGGTCAACGGAACCCCCTCATCCACTGCGGCGCCGCTTATCGGCGTACAGTCGGCGCCATGATCGCACTCATCGTCATTTTGCTCATCGTCTGGCTCGTGCTCGCCGTCCTTGGCTTCGCCATCAAGGGCCTGCTCTGGTTGGCGATCGCGGGAATCATCCTCTTCGTCATCACGGCGCTGATCGGATACATCCGGCGCGGCGGTCGCAAGACCGGCGTGTGAGCCGGCCGCGGGCCGGATCCATCGCTCTCGCCCGGGCGCTCACCGGGTCCCCGCGCGGGCCGCACAGCACGCTCTCAGAACGACCTGCAAAAATTCTCGGATCTTTTTTCCCAGAATGGCCCCAAAACGCGGGACGTCCAGTACGCTTGGCCGTGCAGTTGCAGTACCTCGCAGATCTTGAATGCTTGGAACTCCTGGGTTTTTCCCACGGGGTGCCATGTTTCTTTCGGGAGCGGACGATGAACACCGCGACGAGCGATCCGACAGTCGGATCGCGCGAAGACTCCTGAAGGAGACAGATATGACACTGGGAACCGTGAAGTGGTTTAACGCTGAAAAGGGCTTTGGATTCATCGCCCCCGACGACGGCAGCCCCGACGTGTTCGCGCACTACTCGGCTATCGCCAGCAGCGGCTACAAGTCGCTCGATGAGAACCAGAAGGTCGAATTCGACCTGGCGCAGGGCCCCAAGGGCCCGCAGGCGGAGAACATCCGTCCGCTCTAACCGGCGAGCCGCCCTCGGGCGGCGCTTGGTTCGACTCTCGAAACCGACTCCCGCATTCGTGCGGGGGTCGGTTTTGTCGTTAACGGCCGGCCTCGGCCGGACCCGTGCGGCAGGCTCCGTCCCCTCGTAGGATTCGAGTATGGATCTCCTGTTCAGCATTCTTCATGTCGTCGGTTCCGTCTTCATCATCGGGCCCATGGCCATCCTTCCGATGACCGGGCTGCGAGCGATCCGGGCGGGCGCGGGCGGACAGGTGACGACGCTCGCGAAGTCGGTCACCATCTTCAGCGTCCTCTCCCTCCTCGTGGTGATCTTCGGCTTCGTGCTTCTCGGGGTCAGCGACCCGAAGTACCACCTCTCCTTCACCACCTCGTGGATCTGGATCTCCCTCGTCGCCTACGTCATCGCGGCGGGGCTGAACCTCTTCCTCGTCGCTCCCGCTCTGCGGGATGCCGGCACCCGGCTGCAGGACGGCAAGTCGGTGGCCGCCGGGGCCCATCCCCGGATCTCCGCCGGTTCCGGCCTCGCATCCCTTCTGCTCGTCCTCATCGTCGTGCTGATGGTGTGGAAGCCGTGACCTGCGGGGTGGCGCAATAAATTCGTGAGCCTTCCGGTTATGGTGAATGACTCAGCGAGGATGGAACCCATGACCGATACGGCAACAACAGCGACCCCGGAACAGCAGTTCGCGACCTATCACGAGCGCCGTGAGCTCGCGGTCGTCCAGCCGAAGGGTAGCCTCGCCCTCGTGAACACCCAGTGGATCGACTCCGAGCAGACGATCTGGGGCGTCCCCGGCACCTGGGCGCCGCTGCCGAAGGGCGAATCGGGCCTGCTGCTGACCGCCGAGGCATCCGACCACATCCTCGTCGACGGCGTCCTCGTCGACGGTTCCGCGGCCGTCCGGGGCAAGGATGCCGAGAGCCCGAGTGAGATCGTCTTCAGCGAGACGGTGACCGGCTTCGTCATCGCCAGCGAGGAGGGCACCTACGCGCTGCGGGTGTTCGATGCTGATTCGGAGGGGATCCGCCAGTTCGGCTCCATCGACGTGTTCCTCTACAACCCTGACTGGGTCGTCACGGCGACGTTCACCGAGATCCCGGGCGGCACGACGGTCGGCTTCGAGCACCTCAAGGACGACGGCAAGACCCGCGAGCTGCCGGTACCCGGGACCATCACCTTCACCAAGGACGGCGTCGACTATGATCTCGCCGCCTTCAAGGCCGGCCGCGCCCTGCAACTGGTCTTCTCCGATGCCACGAGCGGCGACAGCACCTACAGCGTGGGCCGGTTCCTCTTCGTCGCGCCGAACCGCGACGGCAGCATCACCCTCGATTTCAACCGGGCGGTGCTCCCGCCCTGTGCCTTCAGTTACGCGTTCAACTGCCCGATGCCGCCCAAACAGAACCGGTTCTCCGTGCCCATCGAGGCCGGCGAGAAGCAGGTGCTCACCAAGGACGGCTCGCTGCTGCACGAGTAGCCGCCCGGCGATCGCGGCTGCCGCGCCGGGAGTCACCGGCAACGGGCAGACTGGTGGGGTGTACGTCGCCCTCTTCCAGTCACCCGATGGGCCGACCCTCCAACCGCTCGATGCGGCCGGGCATCCGACCGGGTCCGCCACGACGGTCGACGACACCCGCCTGGCCGAGGCGGTAGCTGCGCTCGAGCGTGAGCATCCGCGCTGGGTGTGGGACGACACGAGTCGCTGGCATCCGCGGCTGTTGGCGGAGGGGGTCCGGGTCGAGCGGTGCGTCGACCTCCGGCTCTCGCACAACATCCTGCGCCATTCCTCGTTGACGGCCCGCTCCCGGCTGGCGACCGGACCGGTCACCTCCTGGGACCGGCCTGCGGCCGAGACCATCGAGCGGGAGCCATCGTTCGCCCTCTTCGACCTGGACGAACCGGATGCCGTGGGCGGTGGGGAGGACGTTGTCGCGGAGTTCTCGCTCCAGCGGGAGGCGGTCGCCACCGCGGAGGACCCGCCGCGGCTCGGGCTGCTCCTCGCCGCAGAGTCGGCCGGCGCGCTGGTGGCCGCGGAGATGTTCTTCGCGGGGCTGCCCTGGCGGGAGGACATCCACGACGCGATCCTCACCGAGCATCTCGGCCCGCGCCCGTCGCCGGGGCAGCGGCCCGCCAAACTGGAGGCCGCGCTCGGCCGGCTTCGTCAGGCACTCGAGGCTCCGACCCTCAACCCCGATTCCCCGGCCGACCTCCTCAGGGCTCTCGGCGTCGCGGGGCTCATGGTCACCTCGACCCGGTCCTGGGAGCTGAAGAAGCTCAGGCATCCGGCGATCCCGCCGCTGCTCGAATACAAGAAACTC
>NZ_DASWPB010000201.1:0-16134 GCF_036404185.1 Lacisediminihabitans sp.
GCGACGGCCACCATCCCGCGGGGCCGATGTCGTAGGCGAGCGCCGGCACCAGCAGCGAGCGCACCACGAGGGTGTCCAGCAGCACGCCGAAGGCGACGATGAAGGCGATCTGGACGAGGAACAGGATGGGGATCACCGCGAGGGCCGCGAAGGTGGCCGCGAGCACGATGCCCGCGGAGCTGATGACGCTTCCGGTCGCCGACAGCCCCCTGAGGATGCCCGCACGGGTGCCGAGAGTCAGAGTCTCCTCCCGCACGCGCGTCATCAGGAAGATGTTGTAGTCCACTCCCAGCGCGACCAGGAAGACGAAGCCGAAGAGCGGCACGGTGGGGTCGGCGCCGGGGAAGCCGAACAGATGGTTGAAGACGAGGGCGGAGACGCCGAGCGAGGCGCCGTACGAGAGCACGACGGTGGCGATCAGCAGCACCGGGGTGAGCAGTGAGCGCAGGAGCAGCATCAGGATGAGCAGGATCACCGCGAGCACGATCGGGATGATGGTGGCGAGATCGCGCTGGGCGGTGTCGTTGGTGTCGACCGAGATCGCGGTCGGGCCGCCGACGAGCACGGTCGAGTCCGCGGAGGACAGGGTCCGTCGGAGCTCCCGCACGACCCCCTCCGCTGCGGCGGAGTCCGGCTGGGAGGCCAGGGTCGCCTGGATCAGCTCGTGCCCGTTCCTGACGACCGGCTCCGGCCGGACCCCGGCGGTGGGATCGACGTTGCCCGCGTAGACGGCCGCCGAGGCGACGCCAGGGGTGCGCGAGGCGATGGTCAGTGCCGCGTCGGCACGATCCCGGGAGACGACGATGAGGACGGGGGCTCCCGATCCGGCGGCGTAGTGATCGGCCAGTACCTTCTGTCCCGCCGAGGCCGGCGCCGAGCCGAGCACGATATCGGTCTGCGGCACGCCGGAGGCCTTCAGCTGGAGGAGCCCGGCGCTCGCGCCGAGCAGCACCACGGCGACCACGACCCAGACGGCGCGGTGATGCCTCGCGATCAGGGTCCCGATCCCCCTCCAGATGCCGGTCGCCGTCTCGAGTCCCCGGATGCCCCGGGCCGGACCGTTGCCGTCCTCGACCTCCGCCCGATAGCGGGGGATGAACGGCCAGAAGGCGCTCCGCCCGGCGAGCACGAGCACGACGGGTAGGAAGGTGAGGGCCGCCAGGTAGGCGAAGACGATGCCGATCGCCGCGATCGGACCGAGGCTCTTGTTGGAGTTCAGGTCGGAGAACAGCAGGCAGAGCAGGGCGATCACGACGGTCGCGGCCGAGGCGCTGACCGGGGCGAGCACCGCCTTCCAGGCGAGCCATCCCGCCTCCCAGCGCGACCGATGGCTGTGCAGCGTCTCCCGGAAGCGGGCGACGAAGAGCAGAGAGTAGTCCGTCGCCGCGCCGATGACGAGGATCGAGAGGATGCCCTGGCTCTGGCCGTTCAGGGCGACCCAACCCCAGCTCGCGAAGGCGTACACGACGAGGATGGCGCCGGTGAGCGCGAAGACCGCCGTGAACAGAACCAGGAACGGCAGCATGAGCGCCCGGTACACGGCGAGCAGGATGACGAGCACCGCGGCCACCGCGACGAGCAGCAGGATGCCGTCGATACCGCCGAAGGCCGACACCAGATCGGCGGTGAGCCCGGCCGGCCCGGTGACGTAGGCGGTCGTGCCGGCGGGCCGATGGCCATCGGCGACCGCGCGCAGGTTGGTGACGACCGTGTCGACGGCACTGCTGGCCGTGACGGGGACGATGAACTCGACGGCCTTTCCGTCCTTCGACGGGATGGGCCCGGCGACGACGGTCTGCTCGCCCGACGCGGGCCTCTGCACGCCGGCGACGGAGCCCAGTCGCTCGCCGAAGGAGACGTAGGACGGCAGCGAGGAGGCCGGGATGCGCTCGGGCGAGACGAGCAGCACGATCGCGGGGATCGTCTTCGATCCGGTGAAGCGGCGCTGCCAGTCGTTGACCTGCGTCGAGTCGGCGGAGGCGGGCAGGTAGGAGGCCTGGTCGTTGCTCGACACCCCGGAGAGCTTGCCGAAGGTCGGGCCGCCGAGACCCGCCGCCACCAGCCAGGCGAGCAGCACGACCACGGGCAGCACGATCCGCAGCCAGCGCCACGGCCGTCCGGCCCGCGCGGACGAAGAGGAGGACGGGACGGGCTCGCGAGCGGACATGGGGACCTCGTCTTCGAGAAGAGTGCCGCGGCAGCGGAACTGTCTGAGACTCACTTTAGGGGCCGGGGCCCGCCAGGGGGCGAGGCTCGCCCCTCGATCGGCGAAGGCGGTCAGTCAGTGATGTCGGCGACCGTCGCATCGAGTCCGGCGACGAGCGCGTCGGCGTCGACGAAGGCGCTCAGCCCGTGCTCGCCCGCGCCCATGCCCACCCGCCTGCCGAGGATCCTCTCGTCGGCGAACACCGGCCACGCGGTGGTGTTGCCGAGGGGGGTGATGGTGCCACGCTCGTACCCCGTCGCCTCGAGGGCCGCGGATGCCTCCGGCAGGCGCAGCCGGTTGACCCCGACCACCGCGCGCAGCTTCGCCCAGGAGATCTGCCGGTCGCCGGGCACCAGCGCGAAGAGGAAGCTGCCGTCGTGCCGCTTGACCACGAGGGACTTGACGATGTCGGCCGGGTCGATGCCGAGGATCTCCGCCGCCTCCTCGAGCGACGCGGCCGCCGTGCGCTCGACGAATTCGATCGGGATCCCTCGCGCCGTGGCATCCGCCAGCACCCGTTCTCGCCCCTCGACCATCGCCGCCCCGCCTTCTGAGAGAATTGAGGGGTGACCATGACCGCCGCCCCACCACAGAGCCTAACGATCGGTGCCCTCCGGCTGTCCGTCCCCGTTGTGCTCGCGCCCATGGCCGGCATCACCAACACGGCATTCCGCCGGCTGTGCCGGGAGTTCGGGGCAGGACTCTACGTGAGCGAGATGATCACCAGCCGCGCCCTCGTCGAACGCACGGAGGGGTCGATGCGGCTCATCAAGCATCACGAGTCGGAGAGCCCGCGCAGCATCCAGCTCTACGGGGTCGACCCGAAGACGGTCGCCGATGCGGTCACGATGCTGGTCGCCGAGGACCGCGCGGATCACATCGACCTCAACTTCGGCTGCCCCGTGCCGAAGGTGACCCGCAAGGGCGGGGGAGCCGCGCTCCCGTGGAAGCTCGACCTGTTCCGCGACATCGTCGAGCGCGCCGTGCAGGCGGCTGGCCCGCTTCCGCTGACGATCAAGATGCGCAAGGGCATCGACGCGGATCACCTCACCTACCTGGAGGCCGGGCGGATCGCCGAGGGCGCGGGGGTCGCGAGCATCGCGCTGCACGCCCGCACGGCGTCAGAGTTCTACAGCGGTCACGCCGACTGGTCCGCGATCGCCCGGCTCAAGGAGGCCATCACCGGCATCCCGGTGCTCGGCAACGGCGACATCTGGTCGGGGGCCGATGCGATCCGCATGGTCGAGCAGACCGGATGCGACGGGGTCGTCGTCGGCCGCGGCTGCCTGGGACGTCCGTGGCTCTTCGGCGAACTGGCCGCGGCCTTCGCCGGCGAGCAGGACATCCCGCAGCCGTCGCTCGGCACCGTCGCGGCGACGCTCAAGCGGCACGCCGAGCTGCTCGTCGACTTCTTCGACGGCGACGAGAACCACGCCTGCAGGGACATCCGCAAGCACATCGCCTGGTATTTCAAGGGCTACCCGGTCGGCGGCGAGCTGCGCGCGAGCCTCGCGACCGTCGAGAGCCTGCAGCAGCTGGACGACCTGCTCGGAACCCTCGACTGGGAGCTGCCCTATCCTGGCGACGCCGCGGAGGGCCCGCGTGGTCGTGCGGGCACGCCGAAGCGCCCCTCCCTTCCCGACGGCTGGCTGACCAGCCGCGAGCTGGGCGACAGCCACCGTGCCGAGCTCGCCGAGGCCGAGTTGAGTCACAGCGGTGGCTGAGGAACTGGACGGCTACACCGAGCACGACACGGAACGCTGGTTCCCCGAGGACCACTCCAGCCGTCGCAGCGACTTCGCCAGGGACAGGGCCAGGGTGCTGCACTCGAGCGCACTGCGGCGGCTCGCGGCGAAGACGCAGGTGCTGAGCCCCGCCGCCGGCCTCGACTTCGCCCGCAACCGGCTCACGCACTCCCTCGAGGTGGCGCAGGTCGGTCGAGAGCTCGCGACCAGCCTGGGGCTGGAGCCGGATGTCGTCGATACCGCCTGCCTCGCCCACGACCTCGGGCATCCGCCATTCGGCCACAACGGCGAGCGGGCGCTCAACCTCTGGTCGAGCGACATCGGCGGGTTCGAGGGCAACGCGCAGACGCTGCGCCTGCTGACCCGGATCGAGCCGAAGGTGTTCGGGCCGGACGGGCGCAGCTACGGGCTCAACCTCACCAGGGCGAGCCTCGACGCGAGCTGCAAGTACCCCTGGCCGGACTCCGCGGCGGTCGACGACCCGAGCGGCCGCGCCAAGTTCGGCTTCTACGCGGACGACGTCGCGGCCTTCCACTGGCTGCGCGACGGCGCCCAGCCACGCAGGCTCTGCATCGAGGCGCAGGTCATGGACCTGTCGGACGACATCGGCTACTCCGTGCACGACTTCGAGGACGCGGTGTTCAGCGGCTACATCGACGTGCGCGAGCTCACCTCCCGCACCGACAGGGACGGGCTGGTCGACTCCATGGTCGCCTGGATCGGCGGCGCCTACGACCACGCCGAGCTCGTCGCCGCCTTCGACCGGCTGCGGGCGCTCGACGTCTGGCTCACCGAGTGGGATGGCAGCAGGCTCGCCCAGGGCCGGCTGAAGAACCTCACCAGCCAGCTGATCGGCCGGTTTGCCGGCGCGGCCGTGCGGGCCACCAAGGACAGTCAGGGCGGTGGCAGCCTCATCCGCTTCGGCGCGGACATCATCGTGCCGCGTGAGATCCAGGCGGAGATCGCCGCGCTCAAGGGCATCGTCGCGGCGTACGTGATGTCGAGGAACACCAGGCAGCCCATCTACACGCAGCAGCGCGAGGTGATCACCGAGCTCGCGGACATCCTGCTCGCGCGCGGGCCGGAGCTGCTCGATCCCGGTTTCGCCGCCGACTGGCGGGCCGCCACGACGGATGCCGGCCGCAAGCGCGCGGTCGTCGACCAGGTCGCCTCGCTCACCGACCAGTCGGCCATGGCCTGGCACGAGCGCATCGCTCTCTAGCCTCGCGTGGCGCCGCGTCCGGGTCGGCTGTTTGCGAGGCCCGGCTGGTGGCGGGAGTTGCGGCTTCTGTCGGCGGGGGAAGCTGCGTGGCGGCGGGAGTTATCACTCCTCGTGGCGGGGAAATGGTGTCGTGGCGGGAGTTGCGCGTCCCGCCGCGACGCAGTTTCTCCCGCCAGCAGGGGGAGCAGGACCAGCAGGGGGGAGCAGGGCTAGCAAGGGAGCGGGACCAGCCGGGTCAGCGGGAAGAAGCACGGGGACGGGCAGGATGCCGCGGCCGGCCGGCATCGGGCGAAAGTAGAATGGATCGGTGCCAGGGCTGATCCGACGAAACGACATCGACGAGGTCCGGTCGCGCGTCAACATCGCCGACATCGTCGGGGACTACGTCGCGCTCAGGGGTGCGGGCGTCGGCTCGCTCAAGGGCCTCTGCCCCTTTCACGACGAGCGCAGCCCGAGCTTCCACGTGCGCCCGCAGGTCGGCAGATACCACTGTTTCGGCTGCGGTGAGGACGGGGATGTCTTCACCTTCCTGCAGAAGATGGACGGCACCACCTTCACCGAGGCGGTCGAGCGGATGGCCGCACGCATCGGCTTCGAGCTGCACTACGAGGACGGCGGTCAGGCCAACAGCGACCACGGAAACCGCGCCCGCATCCTCGGGGCGAATCAGGCCGCGGCCGACTACTTCGTCGCCCAGCTGGCCTCGCCGGGAGCCGAGCCGGGCCGCCTCTTCCTCGGCGAACGGGGCTTCGATCCCTCGGCCGCCCAGCGTTTCGGCATCGGCTTCGCGCCGAAGAGCTACGACGCCCTGAGCACCCACCTCAAGACCCTCGGCTACTCGGAGGCCGAGCTGCTCGCGGCCGGCCTCGTCGGTCAGGGCGACCGCGGGATCTACGACCGCTTCCGCGGAAGGCTCGTCTGGCCCATCCGCGACGTCACGGGGCAGACCCTCGGCTTCGGCGCCAGGCGGCTGCTCGACGACGACCAGGGTCCCAAGTACCTGAACACCCCGGAGACGGCGGTCTATCACAAGTCGCAGGTGCTCTACGGCCTCGATCTGGCCAAGCGCGACATCTCGCGCGGCAGGCAGGTCGTCGTGGTCGAGGGGTACACCGACGTCATGGCCTGCCACCTCGCCGGAGTCACGACCGCGGTCGCCACCTGCGGGACGGCCTTCGGGGTCGACCACATCAAGGTCGTCAGACGGATGCTCGGCGACGTCGAGAACGCCGACTCACGCGGGCTCGGCGAGGTGGTCTTCACCTTCGATCCCGACGAGGCCGGGCAGAAGGCAGCGAGCCGCGCCTTCGGCGAGGAGCAGCGGTTCGCCGCCCAGACCTTCGTGGCCGTCGCCCCCGACGGCCTCGACCCCTGCGATCTGCGCCTCAGCCGCGGCGACGACGCCGTTCGCCGGCTCATCCGCACCAAGAAGCCGATGTTCGAGTTCATGATCCGCCGGGTGCTCGGCGCCTACGACCTCGACACCGTCGAGGGGCGGGTCAGCGCGCTCCGGGCCTCGGCGCCCGTGGTCGCCGGCATCCGCGACCAGGCGCTGAACATCGGCTACGTGCGCAATCTCGCCGGCTGGCTCGGCATGGACCCGGTCGAGGTCGGCCGTGCGGTCGCCGCCGCCAAGGGCAAGACACCCCAGGAGCCACAGGCCCCCGCGGCCAGGCGGCAGGAGGAGCCGCAGCAGCCTCAGCAGCAGGAGGACGGGCCGTCGCTCATGCGCCTGCCCACCGATCCGGCGACCAGACTCGAGCGGGACGCCCTCATGGCGATGCTGCAGCAGCCGGACGCCGTCGGGAAGGACCTCGTTCAGCGGGCCACCCAGGTGCCGTACGCGAACGCCTCCCTCGCGGTGGTGCGCGACGGGATCTCGGTGAGCATGGATGCCTTCGGCACTCCCGGCTGGATCGAGCGCATCGTCGCGGAGGTCCCCGCGCCCTTCGCGACCCTGGTCAGGGAGCTCACCGTCGCCCCGATCCCCGAGCGGCCGAACCGCGACATCTCGATCTACTGCAAGGCCGTCGCGACCGACATCGTCGAGCGCGATCTGCTCCGCCGCAAGGCCGAACTCCTCGGCCAGTCGCAGCGCACGGACCAGGCGGCAGAGCCGGAGAAGTACCGGGCGCTGCAGGTCGAGCTCGTCCGCGTCGAGGCGGAGCGTCGCGCACTGCGCACCGAATGAGCTCCGCAACCCCTGTGTTGCAGGTTCGTAAACAAATCGCCATATGGGCTTTCTCGATGTCTCGTGGCACCGCGTTTTGTGTTAGCAAGGACAGATACAGCTACGCACAAACCCCGGTCGGGGTGTTTTTTTGTGCTTTTTTACGAGAGAGGCAGACGGATATGACATCCGCATCCACGTTCCGCAAGCGGACGCTTGCCGTGCTGGGAGGCACCGCCGTGGCGGCGTTCGCCCTGGCCGGCTGCTCCGGCAGCGGCGGCTCGAACAACGGCGGCTCGAGCACACTCACGGTGGGCACCACCGACAAGGTGACCTCGCTGGACCCTGCCGGCTCCTATGACAACGGCTCCTTCGCGATCATGAACCAGGTCTACCCCTTCCTCATGAACTCCAAGCCCGGATCGTCCGACGTCGAGCCCGACATCGCCACCTCCGCCAGCTTCACCGCACCGAACGACTACACCGTCGTGCTCAAGAAGGACCTGACCTTCGCCAACGGCGACAAGCTCACCTCCTCCGACGTGAAATTCAGCTTCGACCGCATGGTCAAGCTCGGCGCCAAGCTCGGCCCCTCCTCGCTGCTCGGCAACCTTGACAGCGTCGAGGCGACCGACCCGACCACCGTCGTCTTCCACCTCAAGTCGGCCAACGACCAGGTCTGGCCGCAGATCCTCTCCAGCCCGGCGGCCCCGATCGTCGACGAGCAGGTCTTCTCCGCCGACAAGATCACCAGCGACGACGCCATCGTCAAGGGTCACGCCTTCGCCGGCCAGTACGACATCTCCAGCTACAAGTTCAACCAGCTGGTGCAGTTCAAGGCGTTCAAGGGTTACAAGGGCATGCTCGGCGCCCCCAAGACCGCGACGATCAACCTCAAGTACTACACGGACCAGTCGAACATGAAGCTGGACGTGCAGAAGGGCGGCATCGACGTCGCGGCTCGCAGCCTCTCGGCGACCGACGTCGAGGACCTGCAGAAGGACAAGAACGTCACGGTGACCACCGGCCCCGGTGGTGAGATCCGCTACATCGTCTTCAACTTCAAGACGCAGCCGTTCGGCACGGGGACCCCGGAGGCCGATCCGGCCAAGGCCCTCGCCGTGCGCCAGGCCATGGCCGACCTCGTCGACCGTGCGGCGATCGCCAAGCAGGTCTACAAGGGCACCTACCTGCCGCTGTACTCCTTCGTTCCCGACGGTCTCGTCGGCGCCAACACGGCGCTGAAGAGCCTGTACGGCGACGGCGACGGCGGCCCGAGCCTGTCGAAGGCCAAGAAGACGCTCGAGGACGCCGGCATCACCACCCCCGTCGTGCTCAACCTGCAGTACAACACCGATCACTACGGTGCATCGTCGACCGACGAGTACGCGCTCGTGAAGAGCCAGCTCGAGGCGAGCAAGCTGTTCACGGTCAACCTGCAGTCCACCGAGTACGTCCAGTACTCGAAGGACCGGGTCGCGGATGTCTACCCGGAGTACCAGCTCGGCTGGTTCCCGGACTACTCCGACGCGGACAACTACCTGTCGCCGTTCTTCCTCCCGACGAAGGATGAGAGCGGAAACACGGTCTACGGTGGCTTCCTGAGCAACTACTACCGCGACGACGACGCCATCAGCCTGATCCAGCAGCAGGCGGTCGAGACCGACAAGGCCAAGCGCACCCAGGACATCCAGGATGCCCAGGACAAGCTGGCCGCCGATCTCCCGACGCTGCCGCTGCTCCAGGGCGCGCAGGTGGTCGTGGAGGGCAAGGACGTCAAGGGTGTCACCCTCGACGCCTCCTTCAAGTTCCGTTTCGGAACGCTCAGCAAGTAGCAGACGACGACTGCGGCTAAGGTTTGTGAAGCCGTAGTTCTGGGGGGCGGTCCGCATCCGCGGATCGCCCCTTCATCGTCCCGAGAACATCACACAGGATTGGCGTGCGCATGACCACGACCGTGATTCCGGCTTCCGCACCGGGAGCCGCGAAACCGACGAAGGCGAGGCGGAAACCCGCCGGCGGTCAGATCTGGCGCTACATCGTCGTCCGCTTCCTGCTCATCATCCCGACGGTGTTCATCCTCGTGTCGATGGTCTTCTTCCTCATGCGGCTCACCGGCGACCCCATCACCGCGGCTCTCGGGGGCCGCCTGAACAAGGCCCAGCTGGCCGAGCGCATCCACGCGGCCGGCTACGACCGCAACATCTTCATCCAGTACTTCGAATACCTGGGCAAGATCGTCCGCGGCGACTTCGGCACCACGATCAGCGATCACCAGCCGGTGATCAAGGTCCTCACCACCTACGGCGGCGCGACCCTGGAGCTCGCCTTCTACGCCCTCATCGTCGCGTTCATCGTCGGGATCCCGCTCGGGATGCTCGCCGCCTACTTCCGGGACAAGTGGCCGGATGCGGTCCTGCGCGTCTTCGCGATCCTCAGCTACGCGACCCCGGTGTTCTTCGCCGGCCTGCTGCTCAAGCTCATCTTCGCGATCTGGCTCAACGTGCTGCCCGTCGCCGGTCGAGCCTCGACGGGGACCGAGCTCGACATCCAATTTCTGCCCCATCCGACGGGCATCTACCTCATCGACGCCTTCCAGACCGGCAATCCCGCCGACGTCGGCGACGTGCTGCAGCACGCCATCCTGCCGGGCATCGCCCTCGGCCTGCTGACCGCCGGGGTCTTCCTCCGGCTGGTTCGCACCAACGTCATCGGCACCCTCTCGACCGACTACGTCGACGCGGCGCGCTCCCGGGGCGTGAGCGAGTTCCGCCTGGTCCGCAAACACGCCTACAAGCCGGCGCTCATCCCGATCATCACCGTCATCGGGCTGCAGATCGCCCTGCTGCTCGGCGGTGCGGTGCTGACGGAGACCACCTTCGAATGGAAGGGGCTCGGCTTCATGCTCGCCCAATACCTGGCCTCCAGGGACTTCGTCGCCGTGCAGGGGATCGTCGCCCTGCTCGCCGTCATCGTCGCCGTGACCAACTTCATCGTCGACATCATCGCCGCGATCATCGACCCCAGGGTGAGGTACTGATGTCCACGCTGTCCACACCGCCCATCGCCCGTAAGCGCCCGCTCTGGTCCCGTCTGCCCGTGGTCCGCCAGGTGCGCCAGAGCGTCGGCCTGCAGCGCGGCATGCTCGTCGTCGGTCTCGTCATCGTCGGGATCTTCGTCCTCAGCGCGATCTTCGCCTCGCTGATCGCGCCGTACAGCTTCTCGCAGCTCAGCGATGCCCATGGCAACTTCGGTGCGCAGCAGCCGCCGTCGTCCGCCCACCTCCTCGGGACCACCGTCGGCGGCTACGACGTGCTCTCCCGGGTGATCTGGGGCTCGCAGACGGCCCTGTTCGTCATCGTGCTGGCGATCGTGTTCTCGATCTTCCTCGGTGTGCTGCTCGGGCTGGTCTCCGGCTACCTGGGCGGCTGGCTCGACCGGATCCTCGTGGTCGTCGCCGACGCCGTGTATGCCTTCCCGAGTCTGCTGCTCGCGATCGTCATGTCGATCGTCATCTCCGGCGGTCAGTCCAACCTCATCGGCGGTGTGCTCGCGGCGGCGATCTCGATCACGGTGGTCTTCATCCCGCAGTACTTCCGGGTGATCAGGGCGGAGACCGTCCGCATCAAGTCGGAGGCCTTCGTCGAGTCGGCGAAGGTGCTCGGCGCGAGCTCGCTGCGCATCATGTTCCGGCACGTCCTGCGCAACGCGACCCGCACGCTGCCGCTCATCTTCACCCTCAACGCCTCCGAGGCCATCCTCACCCTCGCCGGCCTCGGCTTCCTCGGCTTCGGGATCGAGCCGAGCTCCGCCGCCGAGTGGGGATACGACCTGAACAAGTCGATCTCCGACGTCACGAGCGGCATCTGGTGGACCTCGATCTTCCCCGGACTCGCGATCGTGCTCGCGGTGCTCGGGATGACCCTGGTCGGCGAGAGCCTCAACGACCTCGCCGATCCGCGGCTGCGCACCCGCCGCCGGGCCGACGGATCCGCCCCCGTTCCGACCGACGGTGCGACGGCCCCGGAGGGCAGCACCGACATTGTCGGCGACCTCGAGTTGGAGTCACGCGAATGAGCAGTCTCACCAGGGGCCAGCAGGCCGTCGGGATCACCGATCTCACCGTTACCTTCGCGACCGACGGCGGCGACGTGCGCGCCGTCGACGGCGTGAGCCTCTCCGTCAACGCCGGTGAGGTCCTCGCCATCGTGGGGGAGAGCGGCAGCGGCAAGACGGTGACCGCCAAGACCATCCTCGGACTGCTGCCGGAGACGGCGACGGCATCCGGGGTCGTCCTCCTGGGCCACGACAACGTGGTGACGATCGACAGGAAGCGGCTGCGCGAGATCAGGGGCACCAGCGCGGCGATGGTCTTCCAGGAGCCGTCGACCGCCCTCAACCCCGTGTACACCGTCGGCTGGCAGATCGCCGAGGGGCTGCGGGCGCACGGCAGCTACAGCCGTGCGGAGGCGAAGGCGAAGGCGATCGACATCCTCGACCGGGTCGGCATCCCCGACGCCGCCGAGCGGGTCAACTACTATCCGCACCAGTTCTCCGGCGGCCAGAAGCAGCGGGTGGTCATCGCCATGGCCCTCGTGCTCGATCCGGAGCTGATCGTCGCCGACGAGCCGACCACCGCCCTCGACGTGACGGTGCAGGCGGAGATCCTCGACCTGCTGCGCCGCTGCCGCGACGAGTTCGATGCGGCGATCGTGCTCATCACCCACAACATGGGGGTCGTCGCCGACCTCGCCGACCGGGTCGCCGTGATGTACCAGGGCAAGATCGTCGAGGAGGCGGATGCGACCAGCCTGTTCGGCAGCCCGCAGCACGAGTACACGAAGAAGCTGCTCGCCGCCGTGCCGTACCTCGGCTCCGGCACGGTGCACACCCAGGAGCGTGCGGCGGAGCGGGCGTTGACCGTGTCCGAGCCGCTTGTCGTCGCCAAGGATCTGGTGATCGAGTACTCCGGTCGCTTCGGCCGCGGGGGATTCCGTGCCGTGAACGGCGTGAGCTTCGAGATCGGTGCCAGGGAGGTGCTCGGTCTGGTGGGGGAGAGCGGCTCGGGCAAAACGACGATCGGCCGTGCGATCGGCGGTCTGACCCGCGTCACCGGCGGCTCCCTGACCGTGCTCGGACAGGAGATGCTCGGCGTGCGGGAGCGCCAGTTCCGCCCCCTGCGGCGCGACATCGGCTTCGTCTTCCAGGACCCGGCGACGAGCTTCAATCCCCTGCTCACCATCGCCGACTGCGTGGCGGAACCGCTCATCGTCCACGGTGTCGCCGGGGACGCCCGTGCCGCTCGCCCGCGGGTGGACGAGCTCCTCGAGGCCGTGCAGCTGCCGCACGCCTTCGGCGACCGCTTCCCGCACGAGCTGAGCGGCGGGCAGCGCCAGCGGGCATCTCTCGCGAGGGCGCTGGCGCTGCAGCCGAAGCTGCTCATCGCCGACGAGCCGACGAGCGCGCTCGACGTCTCCGTGCAGGCGAGGGTGCTCGAGCTGTTCGCCGAGCTGCAGAGGGAGTTCGGGTTCGCCGCCCTCTTCATCAGCCACGACCTCGCGGTCGTCGACATCCTGGCCGACCGGATCGCGGTGCTGTACCGCGGCGAGCTCGTCGAGGAGGGCACGGGGGCGGAGGTGCTCGGGGCTCCGCAGCATCCGTACACCAAGCGGCTGCTCGCCTCGCTGCCGGTTCCCAACCCCGCGGAGCAGGCGAAGCGGCGCGAGGAGCTGCGGCGGCTCAGGAGCGAGGCGGAGTAATGGCGACCGAGGAGGCCGGATCCCGGGTCGTCGTCGCGGACGACCTGTCGATCCAGTACCTCTCGACCGGTTCGCCCTCCCGGTTCCGCGCCGTGCACGGGGTCAGCTTCGACATCGCCGCCGGCGAGTTCCTCGGGCTCGTGGGGGAGTCGGGGTCCGGCAAGTCCACGCTCGCCATGGCGCTGGCCGGTCTGGCCGGAAGCGGGGCCGTTGGCGAGGGCATCCCCGAGATCAGCGGTGGTTCGCTCGAGATCCACGGGACGAGGATGCGCGGCGTCGGCGGCAGGGGCCGCGACCGGGTCACCCTGCAGGTCGGGTTCCTCCGCCAGGACGGCGCCGAGCGGTTGAGCCCGACGCTGACGGTCGCCGAGAACATCGCCGAGCCGATCTACCTGCGGGACCGCCGGTTCGACACCCGCGAGGCCGGGGCCGCCGTCGCCACGATCCTCGACGCCATGCGCCTTCCGCTCGGCCTCCTCGGCAAACTGCCCAACGAGCTCTCCAGCGGGCAGCGGCAGCGCGTCGCGCTGGCCCGTGCGCTCATCCTCGAGCCGACCCTCCTCGTCGCCGACGAGCCGACCAGGGGGGTGGACCTCAAGGTCCGCGACGGGGTGCTCGACGTCCTGAGCGACCTGCGTCGGACGCGCCCGTTCTCCGCGCTCGTGATCAGCAGCGATCTCGGGGTCGTCTCGCGGATCGCCGACAGGGTCGCCGTCATGCAGCACGGGATGCTCGTCGGCCTCGGCGACCTCGACCAGATGCTGGCGAGCCCCGAGCATCCGTATCTCAAGGGTCTCGCGCGGGCGCGGGAGACAGACACCATCACCCAGGAGCAGGAATGACCGACAGACCATCGCAGCATCGTTCGGTGACGGCGGAGACGGCGGCGCCCGTCGCGGCGGACCGCAGACCGCAGCCGGGGCCGATCACCATCCTGCCCGGCGAGGACGAGGTCTTCGCCTCCGCCGTGCTGGCGGGCGGCGGACGACTCACCCAGCTGTCGGACGAGACCAGGGGTCTCATTTGGCTCACCTACGGGGAGACGGATCGGCTGGTCGAGTTCCTGCACGACCATCCCCGGACCGGCTGGGTGCAGCTGCCCTATGCCGGCGTCGACGCCTTCGCCGACGTGCTGGCCCGCTTCGCCGGGACCACGACCCCGCTCTGGACGAGCGCGAAGGGGGCGTACGCGCAGCCGGTCGCCGAGCATGCGCTGACCCTGGTGCTCGCCCTGCTGCGGGTGCTGCCCAAACGGGTGCTCGCCACGAGCTGGGCGGGGGAGCCCAAGGAGGGCACCTCGCTGTTCGGGCTGAACGTGCTCATCGTCGGTGCGGGCGGCATCGCGATCGAGCTGATCCGGCTGCTCGAGCCGTTCGGGGTGCACGTGACGGTCGTCCGTCGCAGCACGACGCCGGTGGCCGGCGCGGAGCGGACGGTGTCCTCGGAGCACCTGCTCCAGGTGCTTCCCGCCGCGGACGTCGTCGTGATCGCCGCGGCCTTCACCGACTCGACGAGGAGGCTCATCGGGGCGCCGGAGCTCGCGGCCATGAAGGGCTCCGCGGTGCTCGTCAACATCGCGCGCGGCGGACTCGTCGACACGGATGCGCTGACCGCCGCCCTCGCGGACGGCGCGATCGCCGGCGCCGGACTCGACGTCACCGATCCGGAGCCGCTGCCGGACGGACATCCGCTCTGGACGGAGGAGCGGGTCATCATCACCCCGCACAGCGCGGACACCCCGGAGATGACGGCTCCGCTGCTCGCGGAGCGCATCACGGAGAACGTCAGGGCGTTCCTCGGCGACGGACGATTCGTCGGGGTCGTCGACCCGGAGGCCGGATATTGAGCGAGCAGCTGTTCTGGGTCGGTGCGTACACCGCCACCATGGAGGGCCTCGGCACCGGGATCGGCCTCGCCCGCATCGGGGACGACGGCGCCTTCGAGTCCCTCGGCACGGCCGTGGAGACCTCGTCGCCGTCCTTCCTCGCCGCGGGCGTCGACGGCACGGTCTACTCGACGGACGAGGGGAACGGCCGGATCGAGGCGTTCCGCCCGGGTGCCGGGCACACGCTGGTTCCCCTCGGCGGGCAGGAGGTCAGCGGCTCGTCTCCCTGTCACCTCAGCGTCGCCGGCGACCGGCTCTACGCCTCCAATTACGGTGACGGCTCGATCGACGTCTTCCCGCTCGCGAGCGACGGCAGCGTCGAGCCGAGGGTGCAGACCCTTCGCGGCACCGGGAGCGGGCCGCATCCCGCCCAGGACGGTCCCCATGCTCATGCCACCCTGGTGACCGGCGACACCGTCCTCAGCACGGACCTCGGGGCCGATCGCGTCCACCGCTACACCCGGGTCGACGGGAGGCTCGTCCGGGCGGGCTCCGCCGAGTTCCCGGCAGGCACCGGGCCCCGCGACCTCCTGCGAACGGCGAACGGTCGCATCCTGCTGCTCGGCGAGCTGAGCGGCGAGATCTTCGTGCTCGACGAGGAGGCCGGGATCGTCGTCTCCTCCCCGTCCGTCGTCGACTGGGTGGACGGCGACCATGCGGCCGCCCTCGCCGTCGACGACCGCGGTGGCTTCGTCTACACCGGACTGCGCGGCTCCAACCGCCTGGTGGTGGTCGGCGGGGACGACCTGAGCCCCGTGGATGCCCTCCCCACCGGCGGCGACTGGCCGCGGCACCTGTGCCTGGTCGGAGACCTGCTGTACGTCGCGAACCAGCTGTCGAGCACCGTGACGAGCTTCCGGGTCGACCGGCTGACCGGCATCCCGCACCAGATCGGGTCGCCGGAGCCGGTGCCGTCGCCCACCTATCTGCTGCCGTTTGCCGGGTGATGCGGCGGACGAGGGGCGGGGCGATTTGGTGCACCGCAATCCTTTGGTAAAGTAAGCAAGCTGTTTCAGCAATCCTCGATAGCTCAATTGGCAGAGCAGCCGGCTGTTAACCGGCAGGTTCTTGGTTCGAGTCCAAGTCGGGGAGCTCGTCGCCTGTGGGGGCTCCACCCCTCCGGGCGACGTTTGTTTTAAGCGCCGTT
>NZ_DASWPB010000202.1:0-3273 GCF_036404185.1 Lacisediminihabitans sp.
GCGGCGCGTGCTCGTCGCCTTCGTCCTGTGCGGCGCTCTGGCCGGTCTCGCCGGCGTGCTGTTCGCCGCCAGATACGGGACGACGAACTCGCAGACCGGCACCGGGCTCGAGTTGCAGGCCGTGGGTGCGGTGGTCATCGGTGGAATCGCCATCAACGGCGGCAGCGGAAGCGTCTACGGCGCGGCGATAGGCGCCATCCTGCTGCTCACCATCAACCGGGCCCTGCCGATCCTGGGAATCCAGGATTTCTGGCAGCAGGCCGTCGTCGGCGCCCTCATCATCGGGGCGATCGTCCTCGACCGTGTGCTCGCCCTCCGGCTTTCGACGCGACTGGCGAAGGAACGAGAGGCTTCCCATGACTGACACACTCACCGGAGAAGAGACGAAGACGACCATGAGCGCCACGAATCGGCAGGCCCTGCCCTATTACGGCCGTCCCCTCTGGCGGAGATGGCTGATGACCCGGGAGATGGCCGTGATCGCCGCGGTGATCGTCGTCTCGGTCATCGCCGTCGCGGTGGTCCCCTACTTCGGATCGCCGACGACGCTGTACTTCCTCCTGCTCGACATCGCGCCCATCCTCATGATCGCCCTGCCGATGACGCTGGTGATCGTGACGGGAGAGATCGACCTTTCCGTCGCCAGCACCCTGGGGCTCAGCAGCGTCCTGCTGGGCGTCCTGACCAAGGGAGGGATGCCCATCGGACTCGCCATGGTCATCTGTCTGCTCGCGGGGCTCGCCGCCGGTGCCGTCAACGGGTTCCTCGTGACGGTCGTCGGCCTCCCCTCCCTGGCCGTGACCATCGGCACCCTGGCGCTGTTCCGCGGGATCGCCGTCGGCCTGCTCGGGACGACCGCCATCACCACCTTCCCCGCCTTCTGGACGAGTCTCGCCCAGGCCAGGATCGGCGGGTCCGGGGTACCGGCCGTGATGGTCCTGGTCGCGGTGCTCATCGTCGTCTTCGCGATCGTCCTCCACTTCACCGCCTTCGGCCGCGGGCTTTTCGCCCTCGGACTGAGCAGCGACACCGCGACCTTCTCCGGCGTGAACGTCAACCGGGCGAAATTCATCTCCTTCCTGCTCACGGGGCTGCTCGCATCCCTGGCAGGAATCTTCTGGACGCTGCGGTATGGCAGCGCGCGCGGCGACAACGCCCTGGGTCTCGAACTGTCCGTGATCGCCGCGGTGCTTCTCGGCGGAGTGTCGATCTTCGGCGGCAAGGGCGCGCTCCACGGCGTCGTCGCCGGCGTCGTTCTCATCGGGGTGCTGCAGAGCGCACTCCGGCTGGCCAGCGTCAGCTCCGACGCCATCAACATCATCACGGGAGTGCTGCTGATCTTCTCGGTGCTCTCCCCCCGCTTTCTCGACTGGTATCACAGCGCTCGTGCCTCGTGGTCCCGATCGAGGGAGAGATAAAGCCGTTCTCTCACCAGGGACGGCACCTGCACCACAGCGTCGGTTTTCCTCTCTCCGACGTCCATCAATCGAAAGGAAGAACAAAGATGTTGCTCCACTCATCGACGGGTCGCAGAGGGTTGGCGCGAGCCGCTGGTTTCGCGGCCTCAGCCCTGGTCATCGCACTGGTCGCCACGGGATGTTCCGGCGGCTCCACGTCTCCGGGTGCGGATGGTGGCTCCAAGAACTACAAGATCACCTTCCTGCCCAAGAGCCTCGGCAACGCCTATTTCGACACCTCGGACAAGGGAGGCGCCACGGCGGTCAAGGAGTTCAAGGGAACCTATAAGGAGGTCGGCCCGGCGACCGCGTCGGCCGATGCTCAGGTCAGCTACATCAACACCCTGACCCAGCAGCAGGTGGGAGCGATCGTGCTCTCCGCCGACGACCCGACCGCGGTCGGCAGCGCACTCACCCAGGCCAAGGCGGCCGGGGTGAAGATCGTCACCTTCGACTCCGACACCGACGCGAAATACCGTGACGTGTTCATCAACCAGGCCAGCGCCGAGGGAATCGCGAAGGTGCAGGTGGATCTCATCACCAAGCAGATCGGCGACTCCGGCGAAATCGCCATCCTCTCCGCCTCGGCCAACGCGACGAACCAGAACGCCTGGATCGAGCTCATGAAGAAGGACCTCACCGCGGACCACCCGAACGTCAAGCTCGACGACGTCGTCTACGGCAACGACGACGACCAGACCTCCTTCGACAAGACGTCCGCGCTGCTGCAGAAGTACCCGAACCTGAAGGGGATCGTGTCTCCGACCACGGTCGGCATCGCCGCGGCGGCACGCTATCTCTCCACGTCGCAGTACAAGGGCAAGGTCATGCTGACCGGCCTCGGCACACCGAACCAGATGCGCGACTACGTCAACGACGGAACCGTCACCGCATTCGCCCTCTGGAACCCGGCCGACCTCGGCTATCTCGCCTCCTATGCGGCGAAGGCCCTGATCGACGGGACCATTACCGGCAAGGAAGGCGACTCCTTCAAGGCGGGAAAGCTCGGGACCTTCAAGGTCGGCGCCGACCAGACCGTTCTCCTCGGCGACCCGTTCACCTTCGACAAGTCCAACATCGCGAAGTTCAACTTCTAGGAACCATCGGACTCCCGGGTCGGCGGCCTCCCTCGCCGGCCCGGGCCCGGAGAAACAGGATGATCATGCAACGAGTGTGTTTTCAGCTCCAGGTGAAGCCGGAGCGCATCGACGAGTATCGAGCCCGCCACGCGGCGGTCTGGCCAGACATGCTCGAGGCGCTCGAGGCCACCGGCTGGAACAACTACTCGATCTTTCTCCGGGCGGACGGCCTGCTCATCGGCTACTTCGAGACCCCGTCGCTCGCGGCCGCCCAGGCGGGAATGGCCGCGACGGACGTGAACGGCCGTTGGCAGGCCGAGATGGCCGAGTTCTTCGCGGATCTCGGCGACACCGCACCAGACACCGGCTTTCTGCAACTCGAGGAGATCTTCCACCTCGAGGACCAGCTCGCCACGACACGAACAGGACACAGCTCATGACCACCTCCTTCGCCACGATCGCCCCTCTGTTGGGGGAGCAGGTTATTGAGTTGCCGTCGTGGGCGTTCGGGAACTCGGGAACCCGGTTCAAGGTCTTCACGACCCCGGGAACCCCCCGCACCGTGCAGGAAAAAATCGCCGACGCCGCCCAAGTCAACAAATACACCGGCATCGCCCCCACCGTCGCCCTCCACATCCCCTGGGACAAAGTCGACGACTACACCGCCCTGGCCGCGTTCGCCGAAGACCACGGCATGAAACTCGGCACCATCAACAGCAACACCTTCCAAGACAACG
>NZ_DASWPB010000203.1:0-2785 GCF_036404185.1 Lacisediminihabitans sp.
CCGCTCGGCGAGCAGCGCCGTGTGCCTGCCGGCCACGCGGGTGACGAACAGCGTGGCGCTTCCCGGTCCCTTGAGCCGCAGTCTCGTTCGCAGGCGGGCGGGGTCGACGTCGACGCCCCGTTTCTTGATCTCCAGGCTGCCGATCCCGCGCGCCGAGAGGGCTTTCCTGATGACCCGCTCGTCGAAGGACAGCGCTTCGACGACGCGGAACCCGGTCGCGAAGGGCGTGCCGACCGCCCGGTCGGACGTCAGATAGGCGATGCCCTCGCTGAGCATGCCGGCGCCGAGCCGCCGCGCCAGGTCCCCGATGAGTCGTGCGCGGATGACGGCGCCGTCCGGCTCGTAGAGGAACTCGCCGAGCGGGACGGCCTCCACGTCCTGGCTGTCCGCGTCCGCGCTGAGTTCTGCGGTCCCATGATCCCCGATGACCAGGGCGGATCGGCGCATGCCGGCGCGCGCCAGGCTCCCGAACCAGAGCCCGAGCTCGACCACCTCGTGGTCGACGGACACCCACTGTGCCTCGGCGTTGTCGGGGATGAGCCCACGATCGATGCCCGGACCCAGCTTGATGCCGGTGGGCAGTCGTCCGGCCACACCGAGAGCGAAATCCAGGGGCGGTGAGTAGTCGGCGGGATCGGTGATCCTGGAGGTGTTCCGATGCCCGGCCGTGCGCCGCGCCGGATCGAGGTACACCCCGTCGAATCCGGCGAGGTCGAAGTCGGTGACGTCCGCGTTGACCACGGTCGCCTTCTCCCAGGGGGCCAGGTTGTAGGCGGCGATGGCGGCCGTCACCTCGTCGATCTCGACGGCGGTCACCTCCAGGTCGAGTCCGGCGATCGCCATGGCGTCTCCGCCGATGCCGCTGCCGAGGTCGGCGATGCGGTCGAGTCCGGCCGTCCGGAATCGTCCTGCGTGCACCGCGGCGACCCTCAGCCGGGTGGCCTGCTCGAGGCCCGCCTCGGTGAACAGCATCCGCGAGGCGAACGGTCCGAATTTCGCCTCCGCCCTGGCCCGCAGTCTCGACTGGCTGAGCACCGCGGCGACGAGGGCGGCGGAGTGCCCGCGTTTGCGCAGCTCGCTGACGGATGCGACGACATCCGCCCTCGAGTCGTAGTGCGGCAGCGAGTCGAGCAGCCTCAGGCCCTCGGTCGACAGCAGCTCCGCGAACTCGGTGGTGTCCATTCGTCCCATTCTCGCGGAGGCGATGCCCGGCGCTCCCTCCGGCTCGGCATTCTGGCACTCCGATTGCACGAGTGCTAATGCGCAGGTAAGCTACATCTGGCACTCTCACTGTGAGTGTGCTAACCCAAGATTTCGAAGTTTTGAGAAAGAAGAGGTCAACCGTGTCGGTCTCCATCAAGCCGCTCGAGGATCGCATTGTCATCAAGCAGGTCGAGGCTGAGCAGACCACTGCTTCAGGTCTCGTCATCCCTGACACCGCGAAGGAGAAGCCCCAGGAGGGCGAGGTCGTCGCAGTGGGCCCAGGTCGCATCGATGACAACGGCAACCGCATCCCGCTCGACATCGCCGTTGGCGACAAGGTCATCTACTCCAAGTACGGCGGAACCGAGGTGAAGTACGGCGGAGACGACCTGCTCGTGCTCTCGGCCCGCGACGTGCTCGCCGTGGTCACCCACTAAGACAAGCTCCTCCAACAAGGTCCGCCCGGCTCGCCGGGCGGACCTTGTCGCGTCTCCGGGTGACGGACAACGGTTTTCGGGCCTTCGCGGCCGTTTGGTAACGGAAAGTAACAATTTTCTCGTGTTACGTGCCCGTAACACGCACGTATTGTTTCTGGCGATTGCGCGCAATACCTTCATTACCACGGCAGTGCCCCGCATTGTCACGTCCGCAACACCACACAACGCAAGGAGCATCATGAGCGTATTCGCGAAGGCCAAGGCCTCCCGCTCACGGGCTCTCAAGTCCACGATCAGCGGTATCGCAATCCTCGGCGTCGGCGCGCTTCTCCTCAGCGCCTGCGCATCCAGTGGCGGCGACTCCTCCGATAGCAGCAAGGACCTGAGCCTCAAGATCGGCACCATTCTTCCGACGACGGGAACCCTCGCGGCGCTCGGGCCGCCCGAGATCGCGGCGGTCGACCTGGCCGCCCAGGACATCAACGCGGCGAAGGCGGGGATCTCGATCAACGTCGAGCAGAAGGACTCCGGCGACACCAGCACCGACATCGCGACGCAGTCCGTCACCGCTCTTCTCGCCGACGGCGTCTCGGGCATCGTCGGCGCGGCCTCCTCCGGCGTCTCGCTCTCCGTCATCGACCAGATCACGGGCGCGGGGGTCGTGCAGATCTCGCCCGCGAACACGTCGCCGACGTTGAGCACCTACAACGACAACGGGTTCTACTGGCGCACCGCTCCCTCGGATGTCCTCCAGGGCAAGGTCATCGGCCAGAAGATCGTCCAGGACGGCGCGACCTCGGTCTCGGTGATGTTCGACAACAACGACTACGGGATCGGCCTCAACAAGACGGTCTCCGCGTATCTCAAGTCGCAGAACGTCTCGGTCGCCGCCGACGTCACCTTCGATGAGGGCGCGACCGACTTCACCAGCGCCATCTCGAGTGCCCTTGCCCCCAACCCCGACGCTCTCCTGGTCATCTCCTACGACGAGATCACGACCATCGCCGAGCAGCTGAAGGGTCAGGGCTTCGACTTCAAGAAGCTCTACGGGGTCGACGGAAACTACGGCGTCATCACGGATGCGGACACGAACGTCGACATCGCGGGCGCCCAGTTCAGCAACCCGGGTGTGCAGGCGACCTCGA
>NZ_DASWPB010000204.1:0-5324 GCF_036404185.1 Lacisediminihabitans sp.
TCGGCGTGCACGCGCATCGGCGGCCGCTCGGAGGGGTCCCGGAACGGGCCTGCTATGCTGAAAGCACATGTGGGTCCACGACGGATCCCTGCGTCGTTGAACGCTTACTCTTCTCGCCCGATCGCATCGATATGGATGCGAAGCCTCAGGCTCGTAGAAACCTTCTCCGGCGATCGATAGTGGCGTCCGCCACTCTCGCCATCTTTCAACTGCTCACCGATGAAGCCCGGCTTCTCGGCGCCGGCACCCGGGCAACCGCCCGGAGCCCGGTGCGCTGAAAGGAACACCCCATCACCATGTCCGAAACAGACACCACCTTCGCCGCCCTCGGCGTTCCGGCCCCGCTCGTCGCGGTGCTCACCGCCCAGGGCATCGACTCCCCGTTCCCCATCCAGGTCGACACCCTTCCCGACACCCTGTCCGGGCGCGATGTGCTCGGCCGCGGAAAGACCGGCTCCGGCAAGACCCTCGCCTTCGCGATCCCGATGATCGCGCGCCTCGGCGGAAAGCTCGCCGGCGGCCACCGCCGTCCCGGGCGGCCGCTCGCGCTCATCCTCGCACCGACCCGCGAGCTGGCCACCCAGATCACCGTCGCGCTGACCCCGCTCGCTGATGCCTACGGGCTCAAGTCCGTGACGATCTTCGGCGGCATCTCGCAGCAGCGCCAGGTCGCCGCACTCAAGTCCGGCGTCGACATCGTCGTGGCCTGCCCCGGCCGTCTCGAAGACCTCATGAAGCAGGGCTTCGTCTCCCTCGACGCCGTCGAGATCTCGATCCTCGACGAGGCCGACCACATGGCCGACCTCGGCTTCCTCCCCGTCGTCACCCGGATCATGGACAAGACGCCGCAGAACGGACAGCGGATGCTGTTCAGCGCGACCCTGGACAACGGCGTCGACCGCCTGGTCAAGAAGTACCTCCACAACGCGGTCATGCACTCCGTCGACGAGGCCACGAGCCACGTCTCCGCCATGACCCACCACGTGTTCGAGGTCGACTCCGTCGATGCCAAGAACGAGCTCATCAAGAAGCTCGCCTCCGGCACCGGTCGCCGCCTCCTGTTCATGCGCACCAAACACCACGCCAAGAAGCTCGCGAAGCAGCTGACGGATGCCGGCATCCCCGCGGTCGACCTGCACGGCAACCTGTCGCAGCCGCAGCGCGATCGCAACCTGGCCGCCTTCGTCGCCGGCGAGGTCAAGGTGCTGGTGGCCACGGATGTCGCGGCCCGCGGCGTCCACGTCGACGACATCGAGCTCGTCATCCACGTCGACCCGCCGGCCGAGCACAAGGCGTACCTCCACCGCTCCGGGCGCACCGCCCGCGCGGGCAAGCAGGGCGAGGTCGTCACCCTCGTGCTGCCGACCCAGCGCAAGGACACCCAGGCGCTGCTCCGCAAGGCGGAGATCAGCGTCGTCCCCCAGCACGTCACGGCCGATTCGGATGCCGTGAACCAGCTGGTCGGCGAGGTCGCCGCCTACGTCAAGCCCGCCCCGCGCGCCGCGGTCCAGCCGCAGCGCCAGGGTGCTCCCCGCCAGTCGCAGGGCGGACGCTCACAGGGGGCCGGCCGCTCACAGGGCGCGAACGCCCAGCGCAAGCGCGCGGGTCGTGACGGCGCCGCGGCGAGTGCCGGCGCGGGCGGATCACGCAACTTCTACAGCACCGCGAGCGGCGAGAGCGCTCCTCGCACCGGCGGCGGACGTCCAGCCGCCGGCGGTCGCGCCGGAGGAGCAGCCGGTCGCGCCGGTTCCGGCGGCGGCCTCGTCGGGATGTCACAGGGCGGCGGGAATCGTCGCAGAAGCGGCACCCGCTAGTCGGAACGGGAAGGGCCTTCGCCTCGCGCGGAGGCCCTTTTTCGCGACCTGGAGGAATTGGTGACGCGTCATGAACCGGGTCTAGGCTGAAGGCTGTCCCTCGGCGGTTCATGCCTGACCGCCGACCGGGCTTCGGCGTACATTACTGGCCAGGCGGTCATCGACGACCACCTTTCCACCTCGCCCCTTCTGACCGGACCCCGCAGAAAGAAAGAGACCACGACATGACCATCCTCGATTCAACGACCTCTCTGCAGAACAGCGAGTACGACCCCGCCGCGCTGAAGACCGTCTTCGAACAGCACTTCACCTACGCCTCGGGAATCGAACGCAACATCCACCGCTATGCCGACGAACTCGCCGTCACCGACTCGGAGACCGGGAGGACCTGGACCTATCGCGAGTTCGGCGAGGTGACCGGCTGGCTTGCCGGGGGGCTGCGCGCCCACGGCGTCGGCGCGGGCGATCTCGTCTCCTACCAGCTGATGAACCGGCCGGAGTTCGCCTTCCTCTACGTCGCGACGCAGGCGTTGCGCGCGGTCGGCTCCCCGATGAACTTCCGCCTCGCCCCGGCGGAGGTAGCCTTCATCCTCGACGACTCGAAGCCCCTGGTCTTCTTCTACGAGACCGCGGATGCCGAGGGCATCGAGAAGGCGCTGGCACTCTCGGAGCACCAGCCGTCCGTTCTCGTCGCCGTCGGCGAGGGAACCCCCATCCCCGGATCGCTGTCGTTCGAGGACATCCTCGACCGGTCCGCGCCGAGCTTCCGGGCGCCGGCGGACGGGAGCGTCTGGGACGAGACCACCCGGCTCTACACGTCCGGCACCACCGGGATGCCGAAGGCGGTGCCACTCACGAGCCTCAACGAGGTGCTCACCGCACACGACGTCATCATGCACATGTCGCTCGTGCCGACCGACAAGACCATGAACATGTCCCCGTGGTTCCACCGCGGCGGAACCTACTGCGCCGGCCCGAACACCATGCTCTACCTCGGCGGCTCCGTCGTCGGCCTCCCCCGCTTCGACGCCGACCTCGTCCTCGACCTCATCGAGCAGCACTCCCTCACCTACATCGTCGGCGCGCCGACCAACCTCGAGCGGCTCGCGGATGCCCAGGAGGCGAGACCTCGCGACCTCGGCACCCTCAAGGGGATCGTGACGATGGGCGCGCCGTTCGAGCGCGCCGCCGCGCTCCGCTACCAGCGGGTGCTGCATCCACGGATCGCGAACGGCTACGGGACCACCGAGGCGTTCTGGAACACCTTCCTGCGGCCCGACGAGCTGACGACCGCGGCGGGCGCCGCCGGCCGGGCCTGCATCGACGACGACGTGGTCGTCGTCAAGGTCTACCCCGACCGCCTCGCCGACCCGGACGACCAGGTCGCCAAGGACGGCTCGGAGATCGGCGAGGTCATCGTGCGCTCGGTCAAGTCGGGTCACGCCTACATCCACAACCCGCAGGAGCAGGCCAAGAAGTTCCACGATGGCTGGCTCTACGCGGGCGACCTCGCCACCTGGACGAAGGACGAGATGGTCACGGTGATCGGCCGCAAGGACGACATTATCATCTCCGGCGGGGAGAACGTGCACCCCGTCCAGGTGGAGGCGCTGCTCGCCGAGCACGAGGACGTCGCCGACTCGATCGTGGTGGGTATGCCGCATCCGGAGTGGGGTGAGCTCGTCGTCGCCTACGTCCAGCGCAAGCCGGGTCGGCTAGGCGACGCCGCCGCGGCGGCCAGCGAGCTCGACATCTTCTGCCGGTCGAGCGTGAGCCTGGCCGACTACAAGCGCCCGCGCCTCTACGCCTTCGTCGAGGAGCTGCCGTACACGGCCACCGGCAAGAAGCAGCACTTCCGGCTCAAGGACCAGTCGACCGCCGACCACGAGGCCGGGCTGTTCGTCGCGCCGTAGCGGCGATCGGCCCGACTGCCCTCGCGGCGGGAGAAGGCATCCCTCGCGGCGGGAGATAACCCCGGGCCTCCGCCCCGCGGAGGGAGAAAATCCCTCTCGCGGCGGGATTACCTCCTCGCGGCGAGAGTTACGCCTCCCTCCGCGAGACAGTTTCTCCGCCACGACGGTTAAGCACCGCGCCGGCTGAGCCACCGGTAGCAAGCACCGCGACGGCTGGGTGATAGCACCGACGCCGGTCAGTACAGGCTGCCCACCGAGGCGAGGGCGGAGCGGACGAGCGAACCGCGACCGCCCTCCATCTCGGCGGAGACGGAGTCGGATGCGGCCTCCTCCGGGGTCATCCAGGTCAGCTCGAGCGCATCCTGCCGCGGATCGCAGGTGCCGGTGACCGGGACGACATAGGCGAGCGACACGGCGTGCTGTCGGTCGTCCGTGTACTGCGATCCGGGGAACGGGAAGTATTCGGCGACCGAGAACGGGATGGGGCTGGTGGGCAGCAGCGGGAAGGCCATCGGCCCGAGGTCCTTCTCGAGGTGGCGGAACAGCGCCTCTCTCAGGCTCTCGCCGAACATCACCCGTCCGGAGACCAGCGTCCTGGTGATCGCGCCGGCGGCGTTGGCGCGCAGCAGGATGCCGACCTTGGTCACCTGGCCGACGCCGTCGACCCGCACGGGGACGGCCTCCACATAGAGCAGCGGGAGTCGTCGTCTGGTCTCGGCGAGCTCCTCGTCGGACAGCCAGCCGGAGTTGGGGTCAGGAGTGCCTACAGAGCTCATGCTCCATTGTCACTTAAGTCCGGGAATCCGCGAGCAGGACCCGGGTCTCTGCCAGGTGCCGGGTCTCTGCCATGTGTGCCGGGCGTGCCGGGCGAGATCCGGGCGGTCACGCCAGCCGCTCCGCGAGATGCATCGCGTCGAACGGTGCATGCACCTTGGTGTCGTTGTCGAAGTAGACATACACGTCCCGGCCCCGCCCGTCTGGACATCCGCTGCCGTCGAGCCAGCCCCGGATCTCTCGCGCCCAGGAGTCGAGCGCCTCGTCGGTGTATCCGCTCGAGTACAGCTCCTCCGCCCCGTGCAGTCGCACGTAGACGAAGTCGGAGGTGACCTCGCGCACGAGCGGCCATCGTCCTGCGGTGTCGGCCACGACCAGGGACACGTCGTTCCGTCGGATGAGGTCGACGGCCTCCTGCGTGACGAAACTCGGATGCCTCACCTCGAGCGCGTGGCGGATCGGCCGGTCGGCGTCGATCTCGGTCCACATCCGGCCATCCACGCGGTCGTCATGATGCTCGGTGAGCCGCACGGCCTCCGCGGTGGTGCGGGGGAGCAGGCCGAAGAACTCCTCGAGCAGCTCGGCGTCGAAGTGCAGGCGTTCCGGCAGCTGCCAGAGCACCGGTCCGAGCTTGTCGCCGAGGGCAAGCACCCCGGAGGCGAAATAGTTCGCCAGCGCCGTGCGGGCGCCGCGCAGGCTCAGCATGTGGGTGATGAAGCGGCCGCCCTTGACGGAGAAGACGAAGGACGGCGGCGTCTCGTCCCGCCAGCGCTCGTAGCTCGACGGCCGCTGAAGCGAATAGAAGGAGCCGTTGAGCTCGATC
>NZ_DASWPB010000205.1:0-8512 GCF_036404185.1 Lacisediminihabitans sp.
GTTCAGCCGATTCGGCGGGCCGGAGGTCCTCGAGATCGTCGACCTTCCCGACCCGCATCCCGGGCGGGGCGAGATCCGGATCGCGGTGCGCGCCGCCGGCGTCAATGCCAGCGACTGGAAGAAGCGCCAGGGACTGATGGATGGCGACCTCCCGCAGACCCTGGGTTACGAGGCAGCCGGCATCGTCGACGAGCTCGGCGAGGGAACCGTGGGCGTCGCGGTGGGCGACCGCGTGTTCGGAGTCGGCGGTGATGGCGCGGCGCAGGCGGAACTGGCGGTGCTGTCCGCCTGGGCACCGATCCCGTCTTCACTCGACTTTGCCGGCGCGGCGGCACTGCCGTCGGCGGTCGAGACGGCCGCGCGTGCCCTCGACCAGCTTGGCGTCTCCGAGGGGAACACCGTCCTCATCAACGGGGCATCCGGCAGCGTGGGCAGCGCAGCCGTCCAACTCGCGGTCGCTCGCGGCGCACGGGTGATCGGCACCGGCAGCTCGGTCACTCACGACCGCCTGCGCGAGCTCGGCGCCGTCCCCGTCGCCTACGGCGATGGCATGGCAGAGCGAGTCCGTGCTGTCGCTCCGGATGGTCTCGATCTGGCGCTTGATGTCGCAGGCAGCGGCGTCCTGCCCGAGCTCATCGACCTCGCGGGCGGCGCGGAGAACGTCATCACGATCGCCGACTTCCTCGGAGCGCGGGAGCACGGCGTGCGTTTCAGCAGGGGCGACTCTGGGCGGGCGATCTACGCCCTCGCTCAGGTCGGCGACCTCATCGAGTCCGGGAGGTTCTCGCTTCCGGTCGGGCAGACCTTCCCGTTGTCCGACATCGCGGAGGCGCACCGCGTCGGCGAATCGGGACGCGTGCGCGGGAAACTCGTGCTCCTCGTCGGCTGATCGCGGCTCATCGAGCCGGACGTTGCCGGGACCACCCGCACTCAGGCGTTCGCCGAGCGCCGCAGCCGTCGGTCGAAGACGGTGATCGCCAACAGCACCACGCTGACACCGAGCATGAGCCACCCGATGACGCCCACGCCGGCATCGGTGACACGATCGCGGAAGACGATGCCGATGATGGCCGAGGATGCAATGGAGCCGATGTAGCCGAACGACCGCAGCAGGCCGGATGCCGTCCCGACCTGCTCGCCGGGGGCCTGGGTGTACAGGGCGGTCGTGTTGCTGCTCACCCCCGCTCCCTGAGCGATGCCGAGCACGATGGTGATGACCAGGGTGAGCACCAGCCAGGCCTCCGTGTGCAGGAACAGGACGGCGACCCCGGCCGCGATGCAGGAGACCGCGGCAAGCAGCAGCGGCCTGCGGATGAGGTTGCGGCGCGACACCGGAATCACGACGATGCCCGAGACGAGCGTCATCGGAAGCAGCAGCAGCCCGGCGCCCAGCTCGGAGAGGCCCCTCGTCGCCTCGAGCCACTGGGTGATGCCGTAGAGCACGACATAGCTGCAGAGCATCACGATCGCGAAGCGGATGTAGGTCCGGGTGAGGGCTCGATTGCTCGCAAGGAGGCGCACGTCGAAGAAGGGCGTCTTCGCGCGCCGCTCCCACACGATCAGCGCGGCCCACAGCACGATCGTGGCGGCCAGGAAGGCCCAGGTCGCATCGGGCAGAGACGAGAGGAAGAGCAGCAGCGAGATCATCGCGAGGGCGAAGCCGACGATCCCCGTCACATCCAGCGACGACATCACCGAGCGCACGCCGCGATGCCCGGCCGCCGGCTCGTCCCGCGGAATCCAGAGCAGGGCCGCGATCAGGGCGACGATCGCGACCGGGACATTGATGAAGAAGACCGCGCGCCATCCGAAGAACTGCACCAGCAGACCGCCGATCGGCAGCCCCAGCGAGGCGGTCGCGACGCCGGCGATCTGGAGGCCGCCGAGCACCCCGCCGGGAGGCCGCTCGAACCCGGCCGACTGGGCACGACGGCGGATCAGGAGCATCGCGGTCGGATAGGCGCAGGAGGTGCCCAGACCGATCAGCACGCGGCTGATGAGCAGCATCGTCAGGTCCGGCGCGAAGCCGCCGACGAGCCCGCCCGCCAGGACGAGGAGGATGCCCGTCAGGAAGACCCGCCTGGGTCCGAACACCTCCGCGGCCTTTCCGGCCGTCGGCTGGGCGATGGCCGTGGCCACGTACAACGCCGAGACCAGGATTGCCGTCTGTCCGACGGGGACGTGCACTCCCGCCGCGATCGGCACCAGCGCCGTCGCGATCACCGCGCTGTTGATCGGATTCAGCGCCGAACCGATGAACAGCGGGGTGGTGAAGCGCCACGAGAAGGGTTTGCCGCCGGTTGGGGAGGCGGGTGAGGCGGATGCGGACATGGAGAATCTCCGGTAAGGCGCACGAGCGCGCGGAATCTCGCGGCCGCGGTTGGCGGTCACGGGTGTGTCGGATCGGTTCAGAATCGGTTCAGAGCAGCCCGGCCAAGCGTTCGATGAGCGGTGCCGCCGTGCGCATCAGCTCCATCTCGTCCCGGGTGAAGTGGGCATCGAGCGCGGTGGCGAGCCGGTTCGTCAGCTCGCCGCGGCTGGCGTGAACGACGGCCGCGCCTTCCGCGGTGATGGTCAGGATCGAGCGGCGTCCGTCCGTCGGGTCCGGCGCCCGTTCGAGGAGCCCCCTCGATTCGAGAGCGGCGACTGTGACCCCCATCGACTGGGGGCTGATCTCCTCCCATCGTGCGAGGTCGGCCGTGGTGTCGGGGCCGTTGCGGTCCAGACGCGACAGCACGGTCCGCTCGGGAAGGCTCAGCTCCGACGACTTGCTCTCGCGGGCACGGCGGGTGAACAGACTGACGGCAACGTGTACCGCGGCGGCGGTCGCCTGTGCCTCGCTCACATCCTCCATATTAGAAGTTTACACTTGCAAAGCTGGGCTGGCAATCTGCCGTGGTTTCGATCGACGGGCATCCTGCGGATGGACGATCCCTGCGTCTGCGTCGCCGCGTCCGCGACCCGGCGACGGTTGCGCGGGAAGTCGCACGGGCTAGCCTGCCGCAGCTGGTGTCCCCTCTCTATTCGAGCACCTGGCCGACTGTCACTCTCACGACTGAATCCTGATACCCGAGTCCGAGCAGACAGTCAGCGATCGTGTCGTGGACCGTGCGGCACGTGACGGTGGCCGAGGTTTCAGCGGCAATGGTGACGGCGATCGTCAGGGTTTCGTCTTTTCCATCGATGAGCACGAGGAGCTCGTCCGCGGCGGCGGGACGGAGGACCGACGCAATGTCGGCCACGAGGGAGGCGGAGCGATAGAGCCTCTTCACACCGGGGACTCCACGGACCAGGTCGTCCAGGGTGCGCGCCAGATTGTCAGGCATGGTCGGTGTCATGATCGGTTCTCTTCCGGCGTGAAGGGGAGGTGATGGATGTCGTGGATCGTCACGTCGATGGCGACAACGTTGAGTTGGGTGTGGGCGCTCAAGCGCTTGGCAATCGCGTTCCGCAACAGGCGCACATTTTCCGGGATCGGTTGTCCCCAGAGCACGCTGGCATCGACCGAGACGGTGACCGGTGCACCAGGGATTGCGACGTCCCCTGCCAGCCTGCACCGCCCGACGACGACACCCCCGACGTCGGCTTCTGCCGCTCTGATGAGGCCGCGTACCGCACCTTCGGTGATACCAAGGTCCGCTGTGGCAGAGGGGTGCTCGATCGGGATGCGCCGCCCGGCTCGCGCGTCGAAGGCGATGCTGTCCAGGATTCGTTCGACCCATCCCTCGCCGAGTACGGGTGCGGCGGCGACGTCGGCATCGATGAGGGAGCGGGAGAGCGTCCTGAGCCGTTCCATGGCTTGCAGGGCGAGCTGGCAACCGGGCGAGTTGTCGATGGACGGGTCCGCTGGGACGCGGTCGGAGTCGAGGTAGTCGCTGAGCTCATCGATGGTGTGGCCATCGAGCTCGTCGAGGTCCAGTCCGAGGCGCTGCAGGTCAGGCGGCAGATCGTTGTCATGGGTCATCGCCATGCCTCCATCTCCACGATCAGGTACTTTCGTGCGCGAAAGAGAAGACCGCGGACGCTTGAGTTCGAGATGCCCAGTTCCGCCGCGATCTCGTCGTAACTGTAACCGGAAACCTCACGCAGGACCCAGCATTGGCGCTGCTGCTCAGGAAGTTTGCCAATCGCATCCGAGAGGGCCTCCATCTGGGATCGTGCCTCGACAACGCGTTCGGGTGCGCGTGATTGCGGGGCAGGCCGCTCATGCTCGGCAATATCGACCTGTGGTTTTCTGGAACGCACTCGGTCGATCGCCTTGTGGCTGACGATCCGCATCAGCCACCCCTTGACCGCCTCGAGGTCTTCCAACTCTGGTAGCCGTTGCCAGGCCGTGATGAAAGTCTCCTGGACGACATCGTCCGCGTCTTCGCTGCCGTTCAGGATTCGAGCCGCGTATGCCCGCATTAGGGGCCCGTATCGTCGGACGAGAACTTCGAACGCGACGGGATCGCCATCGGCTGCCCGACCGACAATGATCCGGTCATCGATGTTCTGCAGGAGCTCGCTGTCATCACTGCCGGCCATGCGTGCAACCCCTCTGTGTGGGACGTCCTCTGCGTTGAGGATCGCGGCCGGCGCAGGCATTGTGTGCCCGAAGCGGTCGTGTCCCCATTGTGTCTTCTCCAGTCCGAACCATTCGCTACCGACCGAGCGTCGGTCAATTTCTGGCGCGCCGACCGAAGATGAGCCCGTAGATCAGGAGAACGATGACAGATCCACCGATGGCGAGCAGCCAGGTGGAGAGGGAGAAGAACGAGGTCAGGTTCACGGTGAACAGGAGACCTCCGATCCAGCCACCGAGCATCGCGCCAACGACTCCGAGAATGAGGGTGATGACCCACCCGCCCGCCTGTTTGCCGGGAATGATCAGCCTCGCGATTGCGCCGGCGATCAGCCCCAGGATGAGGAATCCGAAGAAACTCACTGTGTTTTTCCTTTCTAATCTTCATGCTGCACTCTGAGGCCGGGTGCCCCAACCCGAGAGAGAGGGGCACCCGGCGGCGGAGGTGCTATTTCTTGAAGGTGTCCTTGACGTCTTCGACGGTGCCTTTGACATCCGCCTTGGCCTGGTCGACCTTGCCTTCGGCCACGAGTCGGTCGTTGTTCGCGATGTGCCCGGCGGCTGCCTTGGCTTGGCCGATGAGTTTCTCGGCCCCGTTCTTGATCTTGTCCTCTGCGCTCACGATGAGCTCCTTTCTGTTTTCTTGTGTTGGTCGTTCCTGAAACTGCCACCGGCCGGTGGCTCCCGGGTGGGTTCAGGACAGCTTTCGGCGAACCGTGCGCCTCGCCGACTTCATGGCCTTGCTCGCCTTCCTCGCGAGTTCCCGGCGTGCCTGTCGAGCATGCGGGTCAGACCACAGCCGTTCGATCTGGTGGCGCAGATCCTCGTAGTTCTTCCCGCGGGACTTCGCCGATTGACTGCCGGCGACGTATGCGGCGACCACGGCGATCCCGAGGACCACGATGCTCTTGCTCACTCCTTAACCTCTCTTTCTCTCTTGGATCCGTTTGCGCGAGTGCGGGCTAGACCGTACGGACTGTCTTCGACACCGATGCTCGCAGCCCGCCGGCGACGTGCACGAAGACGGGCACCCGGACGCCGAGGACCTCATCCCACTCAGCGGCGGCGCTCTCCACAGCGGCGAGCACTCGCATCGGTGACGCACCGCGTCGCGGGGTCACTCTCACTTTCAACGCGGGCTTGCCTCTCACCCGGTAGGCACTGACGCTCACTGCCGCGATGTCCCGTTGGCTCCCGACCGCATGCTGGATGACGTCCGCGGCAAGGGATGTGTCGACGGTGATGGTGCCCGTCGGCTCGATGTCCGGCAGCGCCATTGCCTCGACGACCCGCGAGGTGCGTCCACGCCCCTGGGCGAAGCTGAACACCAGCAGAAGCACGATGAGAATCAACGCCGCCACGGGTATCGCCAGCAGTGCCCATGGCACGTTGGGCACGCCAGCGAACGTCAGCCCGACCCGCCACAGCCGCGTGACCGTGTCCTCGATCGACGGGGTGGTCGACCGCCATATCTGATCCCAGCGCGGGACGGTCGTCACCGCGATCGCCGCCGACCCGACGGTCCACAGCAGAACACCGATGACTATCAGAAACAGCCGGTTCAGGGGGCGATTGGTGCTGTTCATCAGCTCACCGTTCCGCTCTCGGCGACGTGAACGCGCGGCCGACGTGACAGTCCGTATTCGGCGGCTTCTGCGGTCGACGCCTCAGCAACTGCTCGGGTGCTGACCGGCACACCGCTGGTCGGCACGATCCGCACGGCCGCGCGGCGGCGACCGACGGTCACCCTCACGTGTCTCCTATCCGCTCCCACGGCCGAGCTCACCCGGTCGGCGATGGCATTCGCGATCACGCTGTCGTCGACGACGACCGCCGCCCGCTCCGACGCCAACCGTCGGCGCGCCTTCCTGCCCGGCATCAGCCCAAGCACGAGCACGATCACACCGAGAACGGCGACGACGATTCCCCCGCTCAGAACGGGATAACGGACCGCCGGCCGGAACCTGGACAGTTCCTGGAATGCGCCCTGCAGCGCGGCAATGGTCGGCAGGTGCATGATCAGGAACACGCAACCTGCCCCCGCGGCGGCCAGGAGGATGATCAGACAGACGGCGACGGTGATCGCAGCTCCGGCCCGAGACGAATGCGTTTCGCGGCGCAGCACTCGGCGGTACACCGTCCGTTCCGTGCTCATAGCACCCTCCTTTCATTCGACCGATTCACACCGGTTATCCGTACATCCACGCGCCTGACGGACCGGCCGGCCAGGTCATCGAGTCCCGCAGCCACGACCGTCGCGAGCTCACCCGCACGATCCAGCAGAGTGCGGGGCGAGGTCGTCCTCGCCGTGAGTTCGACCGGAGAGGTCACTCGCACGATCAAGCGTCCGTGTTCGTCGCTGAGGGCCGCGTTCACCCGGCCAGCCGGAACCCCGGCGGCGTCGGCGGCAACGGCTTCGACGAGACGTCGGATAGCCTGGGGACGGATGGTGGTGCGTCCGGCATGGGGGGGCTGTGCTGCGGCCAGTTCGGTGGTCATGACGAGGAACGCTTCCCCCGGAACGCGTCCGCCACCGCGTGGACGTCCAGCTTGCCGTCCACTATCCGACCGACGCCTCCGCCGATCGCCAACGCGACCAGCACCAGAACGAATGCCCAGAACCCGAAGGCGATCCAGGTCAGCGCGAGGACCGCACCGACGCCCATCCCGACGACTGTCCTGGTCACTGGACTCGCACTCCCTGATCGTCCTCGTCGCTGTCATCGTCGGACGGAATGTGAACATCGTTGACGGTGATGTTGACCTCGGCGACCTCCATGCCGACCAAGTCCTCGATCGCCCTGTACACCGCCGCACGCACATCGTCGGCGACCTTCTGCAGGGAGATCGGGTACTCGGCCACGATCGTCACGTCGACCGCGACCTGTCTCTCCCCCACCTCAACGCTGACACCCTGCGCCAGATCCGTGCTGTTCAACGCATCACGGATCGCGCCGATAGCCCGGGCCGCACCGCCGCCCAGCGCATAAACGCCAGGGACCTCGCGAGCCGCGATGCCCGTGATCTTCGCAACGACACCATCCTCGATGGTCGTCTTCCCCGCATCCGGTGCCACCGGCGCCGCACCCTTCACCGTGTTCGGTGTGACATTCGACATTGCAATTCTCCTTATCTACCTGACCACCACGCATCGTCCATGCGTGGGGCGCATTATCAGCGACGTCACTAAGTCGCTCGCCGGGGCGTGAACGTCACAAATCCGGCTGAAGCAAATCGTCCAATCGGATCAGCCGCCTGCCGCCCCGCCTCGAAATTCGCGAGCCACTCGGGGATGGGTTTGGCCATGATGAGTTCCTTGTCTCTCGATTCCCGGCTGTCTCGAACCCCACCGATGCGATGACACTGACCGGTGATCCGTCACACGCAATCTCGGGAAGTCGCTACGCGAACACGGGATGCAGCGCGCACCCACCCGTCTGCGGTATCGCGTCCGGGCATGTGTCGCACGGGTGTCGCCGGTTCGGGTTCCGGCGACACCCGCGATCCACCGGAGTGATGTTCGGAGGGCATGTCGCCCAGCACAAGCACTCAACCACGCGGGGAATACGAGCGTCCATCGTGGTTGACCGCGCTGACAGTGTGGTATGTCACCGACTGAGTGTCTCGGCTCGCCGCGACGGGCGCGCAAGACAAGCTGCGCCAAGCACCGACCGATCCCAGGCATTGAAGATGTCCCGACTCGTAATGTCGTTTATGCGGCGCAGTCGCTGGCGCATCGTCTGTACGTGTATGCCCAGCCCGGCCGCCGCATCAACAGCCGATCCATAGTGAAAGAGTGCGTCCAGGCTCTCCATGAGGTGCACATTTCGATCACTCAGCAGGTCGCCAAGCGCGGCCTGCGAAAACTGCGTCGGATCGACTTCTCCTTGCGCTCGGACCAAGCACACGAACATCGCGTCTGCCGCCGACAGCGCACACGATGTCTCA
>NZ_DASWPB010000206.1:0-8935 GCF_036404185.1 Lacisediminihabitans sp.
ATCGAGATATTCCACAACCGACAACGCCGACACTCCTCCCTGGGCTACCGCACCCCCATCGAATACGAGAGACTCGAAATCAACGACATCCCCGCCGCGAGTTAGCGACCAGGACTGGAACCAAATCCGTGGGGCAGGTCAAGATGTCACCTAACCGTGCAGCAGACCACCTTGAAGGTGCTCGGCGGTGGGTGGCGCGGCCATATGTCACTCGGATGCGCGCGGTGCTTGAAGACCTCCAGACGTTTGCGTGAGCGTTGATCAGCGATCGCGGCCGGATGTTCTGGGCCTGGGCTCGAGGGCGACTCGCAGCATCGGAAGCAGGGTCGCCTGAATGTCGTCTTTCGAGGTGTTGGCCGCGAAGGGCATGCGCAGAAGGTAGCGACTGAACACGAGCCCTGCGAAGACCGTGAGGGCTGCGGCGGCGCGGCGTGCGGCGCGAGGGCCATGCAGGCTCCCCGTCGCTCGGGCGAGTACCTCGACCTCGAAATATTCGCGGAAGGCGTCGAGGACCTCCGCATGGTGAAGGGCCTCTAGAACGAAGGTGCGCATTGCGGGGCCGAGGTCGGGGTTCTCCCAGATATTCATCACCGCCATGAGCGAACGTTCCGGCAGGCTCGACTCAGGGCCGTCGATCAGCGCCGAGAGCACCTCGGCGGGCGAGAAGGTCATCGCCAGCGACTGGATGAACAGGCCCTGCTTGGAGCCGAAGTAGTAGGCGATCAAGGCAGCGTCCACCTTGGCGTCGGCTGCGATCGCTCGCGTTGTGGTCGCGCGGTAGCCCAGCTCCACGAATCGCGCCCGCGCGGCGCGCAGGATTCGATCTCTCGCGTCTGACCCGCCCACGGGACGGCCTCGCCCTTTATTCATCGATGTTGAATACTACGCCGGGAAGGCGCAGGCTCCGACCGACGGGATGCCGCAGACGCGGGTACCTCGCAGGGATGAGGAGTGGTCCGATGGGACTGGAAGGCACATACGACTTGGCGGTGGAGACGCCGTTCGGACCGCAGCAGGCCGCCCTGACGCTGAGTGCGGACGGGGGTGCCATCGGGGGGCGGCTGCAGGGATCGGGTTGGGAATCCGAGTTGTCGGATGTCGAGGCGCAGGGCCACGACGTCTCCTTCCGAGCGCGCATCAAGACCCCGATGGGCCGGATCAAGGCGCAGATCGCCGCGACTGTGACCGGGGACCAGCTCACCGGCACGGCGACGATGCCGCTCGGCTCCGCACGCATCCGCGGAACGCGGCGCAGCGCGGACGAGTCGCGAGCATGACCACCGAGCAGGACGCAGCGACCGGGGCCCCTGTCTCCGCGTCTGACGCTGTCTGGGCCGAACTTGACGCCACAGTCCCCGGGGATTTCCCCTCGGAGGTTCCCAGCTTCTCGTCAGCCGAGCGAGACCGACGGTGGCGCCTGGCCGACCGCCTGATGGAGGAGGAAGGACTCGATGCGCTCCTCGTCTACGGCGAACGCGAGGGATCTTTCCCGGCGCCGTTCGCCCCGGACGTCTACTTCACGAACGACCGCCCGGGCTCCATCGTCATCCTGCCGAGAGGGCAGGAGCCCATCGCGGTCGTCTTCCTCACCACCGTCGTCGAGGATCACATCCAGGCGCGTCACGTCGGACCGACCGGGTGGCTGCGCCCAGAGAACATCTATGTCGGCAAGCTGGGCTCGAACCTCGTCGAAGTGATCGAGGAACGAGGGCTCGACCGCGCCGCATTCGGCGTGATCGGACTCGAACCCTACCCGCCCTTCTACTTCGACGGCGCCATGCCTTACAACACCTGGCAGGGCGTCCTCGATGATCTGCCGAACGCGCGGTTCACGCCCGTCGGTCGGCGCTTCTTCGAGCTGATCTCCCCGAAGAGCGCAGAGGAGTTGCGCGTCCTGCGCTGGTCGGCGAGCGTCGGCGAGCGCATGGCGCAGGCCATGCTCGAAATCACCCGAGTCGGCGTCGCGGAGAACGTCATCTATGCGGCGGCGATGCGCGCCTGTGCCGAGCACCTCGGCTTCACGAGCGGCATGGCACTCGGCTCGGGCCCGGAGTGGGTCGGATGGGGGTCGCCCGCCTGGACTTACCGCCCCCAGAGGCCGCGCGTCATCCAGCATGGTGACACCGTCCTTGCGGAGCTCTTCTGCTCGTTCGGGATGCTCGAGACCCAGCATCAACCCACGATCGCGGTCGGCACCGTGCACCCCGATATCGAGAAGGCCGCCGACATCGCCCAGGAGTCCTACCTCGCCGGCATCGAGAGACTGCGGCCTGGGACCGTCTTCGGCGAGGTCGTTGACGCCATGGCGGAGCCGGCGCGCCGGGCGGGCGGCTGGCACGTCCACCCACTTATCCACACCATCAGCCCATACGGGCTCATCGGCACCGGACACCAGGGCGCCGAACTTCCCGAGGTCGTCGAGTACGGCAAGGTGCTGCCGATCCCCACCATAGGACGCGACACAGTGCTCCAGGTCGGCACCGTCTTCGCGTTCGAGCCCAACTGCGCGATCGGACGCCATCTCGTCAACGTCGGCGGCACCGTGGTGGTCGGACCCGACGGTGCCATCGAGCTCAACGCCAACACCACCAGAATGATGCGCACCCGTGAACGATGAGGCCTGTCGGCGTATCAAACCGTCCGTAGCGAGGCGCCGGCGCCTCGCCGCCAGACGCAAGGCGGTGAGATTGGGGCCGTGGGGTCGAACGGTCAGCGGACGTTGCGGCCTGCCCTCAGATTCGACCGATTCCCAGAGTGCCGCACTTTTCATTCGGCGGTGCGCTCCGACGGCCGCGCGCATCAGTTCTCGTCTATGCAGTAGTACAGCAACGGCGGGCGCCTGAGGCCATGATGCTCGCTACTTCGGGGCATCCTCGGTCCCGAGGCCCTTCCAGCAAGGTGGCGAGAGCGACTTGGGCGTGGTGCCGCAGCACTCGGCTATTCAGGGACGTGAGCTGCAGTTTGTCGCTGGGTCCGAGCGTCGGATCCGATACCCAGCCAGAGGGAGGGCCCACCAGCCACGTAAACGAGCACGTCGGCAGCGTTCGTCCGGCGGCAGCCTTCGTGGAATGGTCGCAGGCGGGGGTGATGCGTCCCCGTCGGGCGGCGGCGGGGGCATAACGTCCCCAGCGTCGAAGAACTCCTCGCCCCGGGCGAACGTCGCCTCCGGCGAGAGCTGCCCACGTCGGGTCACGAGGTCGATCACCTGCTGGCTGAGCGCAGTCGTTCCTCGTCGTGCCTTTACCGGGTCCAGTGTTTCTCCGCCCCTCGCGGGGGCCGAGGTTTCGCTGCGACATGAATGATGAGAACCGTCGGATTGCGCTCTCGAAGGCTTTGCTGGTTCAACCTCGAGGAACGCTCCGAACGGCATCGCGCAGGATCTCGGCGGCGCTCTGAACGCCGAGGTGTTTGGCAAGAGGTTGCAGAGAGCCAACCAGCGGTGGCGAGTGCGCGCGTCGGTTCCGTCGGTGATGAGGAGTGACGCAAGTTGCGGATCTTCTTGGAGTTTCCTGACGAGTTGATCGCTGTTGATGCCGCCCACTCTGCCGGCGTTAATGACCGAACTCTCTACGAAGGTGTACCCACCGCACGAGGCTCGAACCTTGGCCCGAAGAATCAAGGGCCGGGGCCTTGTCGGCATTCGCAGCCCAGGCCAGAGCGTTGCCGTTGGCTTCGGGGTCCGGCAGCATCTCGAAGGGGCGGCCGTTCCAGGCGCGCAGCTCGTCGTCCTCATCATGGGGCGCTGATGAAGGAGATGATGACCGGCACGGTGATGGCGAGGGCGTTGTTCATGCCATGCACGAACACGCCTGGCCAGATGGAGCCGGTGCGACGGAACAGAAGGGCCGTCAAGATGCCGACGACGAAGGCGACCGGTAGCACTGGGTTGAGGCCGTGCGCGAGAGCGAACACGGCTGCGCTTACCAGCACGCTGATCCAGGCGCTATAGCGCCCGAGGGCGTTGGCCAGCACCCCACGGAAGATCAGTTCTTCACCGATGGGGGTCAGGACGAAACCAGTCACGGCCGTCGCGGCGTACCAGAACACGCCGCCGGCTGCCGCTGCCTGGTAGCCGACCTGGACGTTCTGGCGATCGCCGGTCAGTGTCATGAATAGCAGCGATACGCCAATACTGAGCACATACGCGACGACGCCGAGCCCGGCCCCCGCAGCGAGCCAACGTGGCTTGGTGCGGGGGGACACCCCGAATGGCGCGAGCCGCCGGATGCGGAGGCCGGCGGCGGCGGCGAACGCGCCTATGCCCATGAGGGCGGAGAACGCGAACTCCACGACGCCGGCCAATGCAGGAGCGAAATCGGTCAGCCGCAGAATCAGCGCGACGACCATGTAGAGCACCGCGTAGGCGCCGAGCCCGACGGCGATCTCGGGCCAGCCGGGCCGCTGTTTCTCACTCGTCATGGTCGCTCCTTGCGCTCTGCCCTGTGGGGGATCAGACCCGATAGTACGCTGTACCGACACAGTGTACTAGTACACTGTGCTACCTTTGGTTCGATGAGTCGACGTGATGACATCGTGGCCGCGGCCCTCGGCGTGGTGCGGGAGCGAGGGCTGGGCGCACTGAGCGTGCGTTCGGTGGCGGCTGCCGCCGGGGTCGGGCCGACCACGCTGCGGCACTACTTCCCGACACAAGCCGAGCTCCACAAGGAGGTCGCGGCCTCACTCACCGCCAGCGCGCTCGACGACCTCGGCATCGCCGACGCTGGGCGCGACCCGGCAGACCGTCTCGCCGAGTGCTTGGTGCAGTTCCTGCCTCCGCGCGCTATCTCCGCAGAGGCTCTCGCTGGCTGGTCGGAGCTGTATCGACTCGTGTTAGGCGGCACGCCCAACCTCGGGGTCGTAGAGATCATCGGCAGTGCGCGTCGCGCCTCCGAGAGTGCCCTTCGCCGGTGGCTAGGTGTGCTTGCCGATCAGGGTCACGTCGTGCGGGCCGAGATCGATGCGCATGTCACGCGGATTCTGGCGCTCATCGACGGCATCCACCTCGACCTGATCGTCGATCCCGCCTCCATTGATCTGGATGAAGCCGAGGCCGCCGTCCGCTGGTTTGCCGGACGTGTCATCACACCGAAAGGCCCGTGACAGTGAAGGAATGCAAGTCGTTACCGGCGCGAATGCATCGAGGCCGATCCTCGTCCCGGCTGGCTGGCTGGCTACCGGACAGGAGAGAACGCGAAGCGCTTCAACTGGAAGTTGCCTAGTGAGGACATCTCGCCGGACGACATCTCCGTCGCGGTGATCGAATATCGCTGCGGGAGAAGACTGCGACTGTGCCCTCAGGAGAGGTCCGGGACCGTGAGGTGGAACGTCAGCGAGGCTTGGGATCGAGGCAGCGGAGGAACGTCTCTTGCACCACGAGATCCATCTCGTGATCAGGAGCTGGCGTGGCGCGAGCCCTGCCAGGTGAATCCGTCGGGATCGGTGAGGGAGGCATCGTTCGACGCGATGATGAGCCGATGGGATCCATTGCCCTCGGGGTCGACGCCGAACTCCTTGGCCAGACCGGGGCGCTTGTACAGGCCGAGCGTGATCGCTCCGTTCCCGGGCTCGAACTCGACGTACCTGCTGCCGTAAGCCTTCGCGACGGCGAGGCCGGCCGCGACATAGAAGTCCCTGGCTCGGCCCACATGCCCCACGCCCAGCAGGAGGACGATCCGCTCGATCGCCGTCGAGCCCTCACCGAGGCTCGTGCCGGGGTTCTTCTGGTCGGAGGTGGCGATCTTGACCACGGTGCCGTCGGGGGTGCGGATCACGCCCGAGTAGCCGCCCCAGAACTGTCTCTTTGCCGGCTTGAGGCTTTCCGCGCTCGCGTCGATCGCGGCGGCTACGAGCCGGTCGACGTGTTCCGGCTCCGGCACGTCGAGTCCGAGGGTGAAGCCACGGAATCCGCTGCTCGGCTCACGGTCGGCGTGTGCCCGGATTCGGTCGTCGAGGCCGAGCGGGCCCCGATAGAAGGCCGCCGCGGCATCCGGGTCCGTCGTGCCCAGGCTGAGGTGGTTGATCGAAAGCATCTTGCGCTCCTGCTCGTTCTGCTGTCGGCGTGTTCCGACACTGGGGTGACGGATGGCGTGACGGGTGCGTGACAGCGGTCAGGAACGCTCGTGCAACTCCGAGATCAGCTTGCGGATTCTCCGTACGCGAGTGTCGGCGCCTTTGGCCTGCTCGATCCCGCGGACGTGCTGACGTCGCTGGCTGATGGTCAGCCGGTCGAACGCCTCGCGCGCTGCGGGGTCCGCATCGAGCGCCTCCGTGAGCTGGGCGGGCTCCGTCACGGTCAACGGCTCCTCGTCCAGGACGATCTCCACGGTGACCCTTTCCCCGATCTCCGCGCCCGCGCCGATTCGATTCGCGTGGCTCAACCCGATGAGCTGCCGCCCCCGCATGAGTGCGACCCGGGTTTGCCATGAATGCCCGTTGATGCTCACCACTACCCGCGGACGCTTCCCACCGCCGAGGCCTTCGACGATCCCAGACGGGATCTCCAGACCCCTCGTCGGCTCGGGCGGTTCCACGATCGCGTGGAATCGCATCTCACGCCTCCCGCGTCATCGGGATGATCTCCATGGTCGCCATGACCTCCCGGTCGGCGACGAGGTCGATGGCGCGCACCAGGCCGTCGGCCAACTGGAAGCAGAAGACCACCCGCGCTCGTCCATTCACCATCCACGCCACACCCGGGTCCCCGTCGATGAGCACCGGCCTCGCACCCTGCGCTCCACGGAACCGGCCGGCCACCGACTCGGGGCCGTCGTAGAGCGATTGCGTGCCCATGGCCTGCGCTGCGCTGTCAGCGCGCATGACCACGTCGGGCGCCAGCAACGACATCAGCCGCGAGAGGTCACCGCCCTGAGCGGCGCTGAGGAATGCCTCCACCACCTCGCGATTGGCCGCGACGACACGTCGCTGGGCCTCCTGCAACGGCTCCGATGCGTCGTGAACCTTGCGCCTGGCCCGGCTGGCGAGCTGACGCACTGCCGCGTCTGACCGGCCTAGCATCTGGGCGATCTCCGGGAACGAGTATCCGAACGCGTCGTGGAGGACGAAAGCGGCACGTTCTGCGGGGACGAGTGCGTCGAGCATGAGCTGCATCGCGCCGCCGACGCGGTCCGCCAGCAGCGCATCCGCTTCCGGATCGACACCTTCCCGTCCGGTCTGCGTCGCCTTGGACTCCGCCCTCACGCGTGTGCGGCGCCGGCGCAGCAGGTCCAGACACAGTCGTGTCACGACCGTGGTCAACCACGCGGGTGCATCGTCGATGTCCTCGGTGCGCGAGAACCGCAACCAGGCCTCCTGCACGAGGTCGTCCGCGTCGCCGGGGGACCCCAGAACTCGGGTCGCGATCGCCACGAGACGAGATCGCTCCCGCTCAAACGCCGCCAGTTGCATGTCTTTCACACTAAGTTGACGCGTTCCAGCGCCCAAGTGTGACGGCCGCTACAGCGCATTGTCACACTCGTGGTCCGCGGTGCATCATCGGGGCGCGGACGCGCTCGAGATCATCCCGTACAGAGTCTCCGACCGCGACCCCGCGAAAGTCCTGCACGACCTCGACCCATTAATCTCTGGCCGTGGTGATCGCGGGCGCGATGTCAGTCTGTTGCCGGTGCCGATGGCAAGGGACGCGCACTGCGCCCACCTTTTCGCGAGCCGGAGTGGGAATCGGCGTTCAGGCTTGTGCCGTCCGCTGTTGCGCCGGCGTCGCTCCGTAGCGCAGCCCATCGAGTAACAGCCCGACCATGCGGCTCGCGCGTGAGGTGTCATCGCTGCCGGGAGGCGGCACGCACAGATTCGCGATCGCGCCGATCAGCTCGAGCGGGTCGATGCCGTCCCGGATGGCGCCGGCCGTCGCGGCGGCATCGAGCAGCTGCTGCAGGGCCGGTCCCGCGTTGCTCTCGAAGTAATCACGCAAGCCGCTGTAGGCGGGCTCGCCCGAGCGCAGTGCGGACCCGAGCCCGTGCTTCGTCGCCACGAACTCCGTGTAGCGCTGCGCCCAGAGCGCGAGCGCCTCGAAGGGCTCGTGGCTCTCGGCCAGCTGCGCGGCCTGGGCCGTGACGTCGTCGATCTCGCGCCGGAACACCGCGGCGATCAAGTCCGAGCGCAGGGGGAAGTGGCGGTAGAGCGTCGCCGTCCCGACGCCGGCGCGCGCGGCGATGGCTCGCACGCCCACGTCGACGCCGTGCGCGGCGAACTCGTCCTTCGCCGCCGCCAGAAGGGCATCGACGTTGCGCTGGGCGTCGGCACGCGGCATCCGGTGTCTCCTTGCTCGCTTGATAAACGGGACACCGTTCCGTATAGTCGACACCTAGCGGGACAGTGTTCCGTTTCATATTCCCACACGGCGCCCGTCAGGTGCCAGCAAGGAGCACTCATGCAGTACCGCACCCTCGGCCGCACCGGCATCAAGGTGACCCCGTACGCGCTCGGCGCGATGATGCTCGGCTCACTCGGCAACCCGGACCGCACCGAGGCCATCCGCATCATCCACCGCGCGCTCGACGCCGGGATCAACTTCGTCGACACCGCCGACCGCTACGGCGACTCAGAGGAGGTGGTCGGCGAGGCGCTCAAGGGCCGCCGCGACGACGTGGTGCTCGCCACGAAGTTCTGGGGACCGGTGGATGACGATGTCAACCATCGCGGCGCTTCCCGCCGGTGGATCGTGCAGGCGGTCGAGCGCTCGTTGCGCCGGTTGCAGACCGACCACATCGACCTGTATCAGCTGCACCGCCCGGACCCCGAGACCGACATCGACGAGACGCTGTCGGCCCTCACCGACCTCGTCCGGCAGGGGAAGGTGCGCGCGATCGGCTCGTCGTCGATGCGCGGCTCGGAGATCGTCGAGGCGCAATGGGTGGCTGAGCGTCGCGGCTTCGAGCGGTTCCGCACCGAGCAGCCGAACTACTCGATCCTCGACCGC